>URZJ01000001.1 GCA_900552395.1 uncultured Collinsella sp.
GTTCGAAATTGAGAGGCAAGGCCCTGCGCCCGGCCCCTCGGTTCCCGCTTACGAGAGCGACGTTCTCAGCAACTCGTTGAAGAGCTTCGGGTTGCCCTTGCCGCGGCTTGCCTTCATGCACTGGCCCACCAAAAAGCCGATGACCTTCTGGTTGCCGTCACGATACTGCTGCGCCTGCTCGGCACAGTTTGCCAGCACCTCGTCCACAATCGGCTGCAGCGCGCCGGCATCGCTCACCTGACGCATACCGCGCTCGTCTACGATCTTGTTGGGGTCGTCGCCGGTCTGGGCCATGGCCTCAAAGACCTCGTGCGCCTGGTTGGAGCTGATGGCATCGGTCGCCAGCAGCTTGGCGAGTGCCGCCACTTGAGCCGGCACGATGCCGGACTCGGCGAGCGACACGCCCGCGCCCTTAAGGTAGGCGATCATCTCGTTCACCAGCAGGTTTGCGACCGTCTGGGCCTCCTTGCCAGCCATACCGGCAGCGGCGGCCTCAAAGAAGTCGGCAAACTCGGGGTCGCCGGCAATCTGCTCGGCGTCGGCCGTCTTAATGCCAAAGTCGGCCTCAAAACGGGCGCGCTTGGCATCGGGCAGCTCGGGAATCTCGCAACGGCAGCGGTCGATAAACTCGTCGTCCAGATCGAACGGCGCCAGGTCGGGATCGGGGAACAGACGATAGTCGTCTGCCGTTTCCTTCACACGCATGACCACGGTGCGCTTGCGGCTGGGCTCCCAGTGGCGGGATGATGCCGCCCTCCTCGAGCACCTCGGCCTGGCGGCAAATCTCGTAGGCAAGGCCGTCGTGCAGACTCTTAAACGAGTTGAGGTTCTTGAGCTCGGTCTTGGTGCCCAACTTGGTCTCGCCACGGCGACGCAGCGACACGTTGCCGTCGCAGCGCATGGAGCCCTTCTCCATGGAGCAGTCCGAAATGCCCAGCGTCACAAAGATGCGACGGAGCTTCTCCATAAACAGGCGAGCCTCCTCGGGTGTGCGCAGATCGGGCTCAGTCACGAGCTCAATCAAAGGCGTACCGCAGCGGTTGTAGTCGACGAGCGACTCGGCAGCGGCGGTAATGCGGCCCTCGGCGCCACCCACGTGCACCATCTTGGCGGCGTCCTCCTCCATGTGGATGCGCAGGATGCGGATGGGCACCGTGTAGGAACCGTCCTCGCGGCGCTCGGGCATCTGCAGGTTGGAGGCATCGTAGCTGGCCAGATGGCCGGCGCGCTGATTGCCCTCGCGCATCGTGGAGGACATGCGTTTGGCGGCACCGCGACCGGTCACGTCCAGATTCAGATGACCGTACATGGCAAAGGCGACCGGACCCTGCGTGGTCTGGAAGTTCTTGGCCATGTCGGGATAGAAGTAGTGCTTGCGATAAAACATCGAGTGGCGCTGGATCTCGCAGTTGGTGGCCAGACCGGCCTTGACGATGCTCTCGATGGCGCGTTTGTTGGGCACCGGCAGGGCGCCGGGCAGGCCCAGGCACACCGGACACACGTTGGCGTTGGGCTCGTCATCGTGGCTGAGCTTGCAGTTGCAGAACATCTTGGTATCGAGTGCGGTGAGCTCGGTATGGATCTCCAGGCCGATCACGGCCTCCCAATCCTGCAGAACCTCGGAAAGCTCCTTCATTACAGCTCGCCTCCCTTCCCGGCAAAATCGGGCGCGACGGAAAGCGCGGGCGCACCCGTGGCGGTATCGGCAAAGCCGCGCTCCAGGGCGCGGGCAAATGTGAGCAGCTGACGGTCCTTAAAGGCCGGACCCACCAGCTGGGCAGAAACGGGCAGCTGAGTATCCTCGCCCAGGCCCAGCGGCACCGAGATGCCGCCGTTGCCGCAAATGTTGAGCGAGATGGTGTACAGGTCGGACAGGTACATCTGCGTGGGGTCGCTGATCTCGCCAAACTTAAAGGCCGTGCGTGGCGAGGCGGGCATGAGGATGGTGTCCACCTTGGCATACGCGGCGTCGTAATCCTGCGTGATGAGCGTGCGGGCCTTTTGCGCGGCATAGTAGTACTTGTCGTACACACCCGAGGAGAGCAGGTAGGCGCCGAGCATCTGACGGCGCTTGGCCTCGGCGCCAAAGCCGTGGGCGCGCGAAAGCGAGCTCTGGTCGGACAGGTTGGCGCAGCCCTCCTCCTGATAGCCGTAGCGAATGCCGTCGAAGCGAGCCAGGTTGGAGAACGCCTCGGCCGGGCCGATGACATAGTAGGCGGCGATGGCGGCGTCCAAGTGCAGCAGATCGACCTCCACGAGCTCGGCACCCTGGTTCTGCAGCTCCTGGGCGGCGCGCTGAACAGCGGCGTTGACCTCGGGCGTCAGGCCCTCGGCCTCCATAAACGCGGGGATGATGCCCACGCGCTTGCCCTCGATGCTGTCGTTGAGGTGCTCGGTAAAGTCGACGGCGCAATCTTGGCTGGTGCAGTCGTACGAATCGTGGCCCGCGCCGGTAAGCGCGTTCATGGCCAGCGCGATATCCTCGACCGTGCGGCCAAAGGGTCCCACCTGGTCGAGCGACGAGCCAAAGGCAACCACGCCGTAACGGCTCACGGCGCCATACGTGGGCTTAAAGCCCACCACGCCGCACAGCGACGCCGGCTGGCGAATGGAGCCGCCGGTGTCCGAGCCCAGCGAGAGCGCGACCTCGCCCGCGGCGACGGCGGCAGCGGAGCCGCCCGAGGAGCCGCCGGGCACGCGCTCGGTATCCCAAGGGTTGTTGGTGCGGTGGAACGCTGAGCTCTCGGTGGAGCTGCCAAAGGCAAACTCGTCCATGTTGGCCTTGCCCATGGGCAGGCAGCCGGCATCGAGCATGCGCTGGACGCAGGTGGCGGTGTAAACGCTCTGGTAGTCCGCGAGCATGCGGGAAGCGCAGGTGGTGCGCGTGCCCACGAGGTTCATGTTGTCCTTGATGGCCAGCGGCACGCCCGCAAGCGGGGGCAGCGGCTTGCCTGCGGCACGGTCGGCATCCACGCGCGCAGCAGCCTCGAGCGCAAGCTCGGGCGCCACCTGCAGGAATGCCTGGACCCCGCCCTCGCGCGCCTCGATGGCGGCAAGGGAGGCCTGGGCCACCTCGGTAGCGGTAAAGTCGCCGGCGGCAACGCCCGCGGCGATCTGGGCGGCGGTAAGGGAATCGAAGCTTAGCGCCATTACTCGCTCTCCCCCTCTCCCAAAATGGACGGCACGCGGAAGTAGCGGTCGCGCGCGCTGCCGGCGTTTTCGAGCGCGACGTCGAGCGGCAGGTCGCGCTCGGGCTCGCGCAGGTCATCGCCCATCACGTTGGACAGGCTTCCGATGGGATGGAACGTGGGCTCCACGTCAGGCAAGTCATATTGCAAGACGGGCTCGAGCATCTGGACGGCGTCGTTCATGTAGGACGTCATCTGGGTGAGCTCGTCATCGGTCAGTGCGATCTTTGCGTACTCGGCGATGCCGCGCACGTCTTTCTCGCTGAGTGCCATAGGCGCTCCCTTCCGCATAACAGATAAACCGCTCTAGTATACAAGGCAACGCCACTTGGAGCAGGTGCTTTACCCAAATGCAGCGAAAACGTAACGAGGGCGGCGAGCACGGGTGGGCGGTTCTGCAGCGAAAACCACATCGCGCATAGCGAATGCCGCATCACCCACGGCAAAAACCATCACAACATTCGACGCTTTTCGTCAAAATCGCGATTTTCATCGAATGTTGTGACGGTTTGGAAGCCCCCGACCACCACAAAGGTGGCTGTCCCCTTTGTGGTGGTTCTGAACGATGTCCTATGCCGAGGCCTTGGCCTTGTGGCGCTTGCGGACCGCGTGGATCACGATGTCCAGCAGCAACAGCACAATGGCTACGACCACGATGAGCACGGCAAACTCGCGCTTGCCCCAGTGGCGGCCGGCCAGCGACTTTTGCTTGTCGACGTCCTTCTTGCTGTATTTGGTGCGCACGCAATGCACCAGCAGGCGATGGTCGTTCACGCCATAGGGCGTGCAGGTAACGAGCGTCACCTTGTCGGCACCGGGCTCGATGGTCAGCGACTCCATCTCCTCGGGCAGCACCACCTCGGAGTCCACCATCTTGTAGGCAAGCGTCTTGTTCATGGTGTGCAGCAGCACCAGGTCGCCGGGCTCCAGTGAGTGGATATCGTCGAACATGCTCAGGTTGCGCATGCCCGAGTGCGCGGTGAGCACGCAGTGCGTCGAGGTGCCGCCCACCGGCAGGCTCGTGCCTTCCAGGTGGCCGACGCCGGCCATAAGGACTTCTTCGCTCGTGCCGTGGTAGATGGGCATGCTCACGTCGATGGAGGGAATCTCGACCCAGCTCATCATAGGGTCGCGGTCAAAGATGAGCTGCTGAGCGTAGGGCTCGATCTGGTCGGCGGGAAGCTCGGTGGCCTCGCCCGCCAGCTGCTCGTTAAAGGATCGCGCTTGGAGCAAGATGCGCTCGCGCTCCTCGGCAGACAGCGCGTCCACGGTGCTGGACACGGTGCTGATCTGGTTGAACACGCCCGAGGCCTCGAGCCGGTCCAAGATCCACGGCCAGGTCATAAGGCCCACGCCAATAAGGATGATGACGATGGTGACGAGACGGTCGGCCCAGCGCGGCAGTCGCTTGCGACGGCGCTTGGGCTTTGGTTGAGGTTTGGGCTGAGGGCTTGAGCCGCCGTTGTCCGCGGCGTTATTGCCCTTCATATGTTTGGCGCCCTGCACCATCGCCGGTCACTCCTCTACAGCTCAGGTTGTCTAAACAAATAATAGCCGATTAGCAGGCTCCCCCGCCCGACAACACAGCTAGACCGCACCGTCCAGTCGAGGATAAGCCAGCATTTGAGTTTTCAAAATGTCCCGAATCGGCGGGGCGATTCGGGATACAATGTCAATAGAAAACGACGCACCCCGCGTAAGTGTACGAGAGCGCGGGCGGCCTAGTTTTCAGCTTTAGTTAAATGCCCGGGATCCGACCCCCGGGCATTCTTATTTGCGCTTGTTGCGGCGCAAATGCCTTCTACCGTCCGCACCGCGCGTGCGCCTACGGACCTTAAACCGAACCTCATACGAATTAAGAAACGCGATGACGAACGTGCCCGCATCGGACGATGAAGGCTGGCTACGTTATCCCAAAAAACGGGACAGACTCCAGTGCGGAGTCTGCCCCGAAAAGAGAATGGCAAAGCAAGAACGTAGATAGACGAGAAAAGTGTCCGCAAGTCTCATGGCCATCATATCTCGCCTGCCAGAGGGATAGGTGAGCGAGCGTTACTCCTGCTCGGACTCCTCAGCCTGCTTACGGCTGCGGATGAGGTGCGCCACGCCGATGCACAGCACCGCGCCACCAGCGATCCAGGTGAAGGTCACGCCGTTAAGACCGGTCAGCGGGAGGCCAACCTGCTTGGTGTTGCCGATGGTGATGTTGACTTCACCAGTTTGGACATTGGCAGCGGTATTATCCGTAGCGGTCAGCGTATTATCACCCGGAGTGTTGTTAAGGGTGCCGAGGGCGACATCGGAACGACGCTCGTCATTCTGAGAAGGACTAACCGTAATCTTCTCAAGCTCCGCCGCATTATCCTTATACTTTGCCTCGATAGTAAATGTGAAGGGATTAGCGACGGTATATTTGTCGTTCGGTGCCTTAATCTCAGTCACTGTGTAGGTACCGGCATCGAGACCTTTCACAGCGATCTTGCCCTCGTCCGTAGACGCGAACTTTACATACTCGGGAAGGTCGCTGTTATCGGCAACGTCCACAAGTTCGCCTGCGACAAAACCATTCCCGTCTTTTGAAGCAACATATTTGTTGTTAGACTTGATGGTAAAGACGGCACCCCCAAGGCCCTTCTCGGTGCCCTGATCGACCTTGTTAATGTTGAGCTGGAAAGTAAAGTCTCCGGCACTGCCCTCGACGGACGTTCCCGTTCCCTCGACATAGGGGTTGTTGGAGTACTCGAGCTTAACAGTATTGAAATTACCCTTCTTCTCCCCATTTCCGTTACCGGTAACGGCATTCTTGTTGAGCTTCGCCTTATAGAAGACAACGATCTGGGTGTTGGCGTCTACGCCCTGGATATCCTTGAGGCCCTTTTTGTTGTTGTCCTTGTCAACGGCAAAGTTAACTGTCAAAACGCGGCTGCTCTCATTTGGAAAAGTAACATCATAGCCGCTATTGATGGGCGTATAAGCGCCATTGTTCACCGCATAGACCTTAAGCGAACCATCTACGTATTCGAGGCCGCTCGAAAGAGTATCCGTAAACTTATATGCATAGGAATCGTAGGTGGCATAGTTATCGGCGACCGATCCGGTAAGCTTGTAGGTCACTTCCTGGCCGATTTGGGAGTCGATAACGCCAGCCCAACCAGTTGCGCTCGTGGGATCATTCGGCGCCGAAGCAAGTACCTGCTTGCCGACGGTAGGGATACTGGTCTTCTCAGTTACAGTTACAGCATTACCGCCAACAACAGCAAAAATCGGGGACGTGCCGGTATCCTTCTTGGACGAATCGCTGAGAGCATTGGTCACAAACAGGTAATAACCGCTACCGTTCGAAGTTTCGGGAGTCCAAGCGGTGCCAGCGACGATATCCGACTTGACCGGCTCCTCACCCCTAATGGCATTCGCAACTGCATAGAGAATATTATCGGTCGCAATTCGTGTTCCTTTGGTCGATTCCGACCCCGCGGTGCAGACTCCCGCATGCGCAGTGATGAAATCCGCGACTTCCTGAGGCGTAGGCTTCGCAGGAAGCTTTTCAGAATCACTTAAACTGTTATAAGCCTTCCAGTCATTCCTAATGGCTGTAATTACCTTCTGGCCAACCGAACTACTCGCCCACGTAATGTCCTGAGCAGTCTTAACTCCATTCGTATCGGTCACCGTGGCCTTAAAGATCTGGTACGCCTTGAACGTAGTATTCGCGTTACCCTCAACTTGGCTGATCGTGATACTGCCCGCGCCGCCCGCAGCCGCAAACGCCATGGTCACCGGCGCCATCACGCCACCAAAGCTCAGCGCTGCGGTGAGGCCGGCGGTTACTGCCAGGCGTGCGATGTTCTTGCTCATGCTCATCTTCTTTTCCTCCGTTTTCCGGTTGGTTCCCATTCGATCGGTCATCATCTGTCTGTGTCTTAGCATCTACTTCGCTACGTCTCGCCCCGCTCTCTGTGGGGCTGCCAGCTACTCTTTATGGCTGCCACCTCCCCGCTTGACCAGGAGCGCGACCACGATGAGCGCGGCTCCGGCGACCGCTGCGGCGGCCGCGGCGTACATTGCCATATCGCCAGTCGAGGGCATAAAGCCTCCGGTGGTAATGCTAGGGGGTGTGCCGGTGGGCGTGTTGATGAGCGACGCCTCCAGGCTGCCCGTCGACCCGTCCGCGCTGTCGGCGCGCAGGGGCGACTCGGCCGTGATGGTGAGCTTGGGCTTGGCAGCGGCCACCTGGTCGACGTCCAGGCCCTCGGCCTTGACCGTCACAGAGCGCGTGCCCTCAAAGGCGGTGTAGCCCTTGGGCGCCTTGAGCTCGCGGACCTCCAGCTTGCCCGAGTCCACGCCCGAGACGGTCACGCGGCCGTCCTCGCCCGTGGTGACGGTGGCCTTGCCCTCCGCATCCCACGTGCCGTCGGCCGCCAGCGTGCGGCCGCGGTCGTCGGCGATGCTCAGAACCGCCCCGGCAAGCGGCTTGTCGCCGTCGCTGCCGCGCTTGGTGAGCGCGAGATCCCAGGTGTAGGCGCACGCGTCATCGCTCGGCGTGCGGGTGAAGCCGGCGTCGCCGGACTGATCGGCAAAGGGAGAGCGCGGGTAGCGCAGGTAGACCTCGTTGGGGTTGCCCTTCGCGATGCCGTGGTTGCACGCGCTGTTGAGCGGCGCATTGTACACGGCGACCACGCGGGCGCCCGCGGTAAAGGCGTCGGCCCCGCCGAGCGCGGCGATGAGGTCGCCGGTGCGCACGGTGAAGGTCTTGCCGTCCGCCGCTACCTTGGTGGCGCACTGGGCCGTGATGTCGGTCCAGCCCTTCGCGGGGTCGGTGCCGGCGCGGCCGTCCTTGTCGGTCTGGACCGCACCAAAGCCGCCGTCCGCGCCCGCCGTCGCGTACACGCGCATGCTCGCAGCCACCTTGGAGGGGTCGAGCCCCGCGCTCATGGTGTCGACGAACTGCACCGCGTAGGTGTCATAGGCGGAAAGGCCCGCCGGGACCGTGGCCGAGAGGCGCCAGTACAGGTCGTCGGCGACCGTGGCGTCGGCGGCCTTCTGCCATGCGGCGGCGCTGTCCTCCAGCACGTGCTTGGCGACCTTGGGGGTCGCCGCCTTGGGCTTGACGGTGACGGCGCCGCCGCCGGCCAGGGCCATGATCGGCGCGGTGCCGGCCTCGCCCTGGGCGATGGCGTCGTCGTCGGCGACGATGAGCCAGTAGCCGCAGGGCAGCTCGGCCGCCGTGCCCGCGTTAAGGGCCGCGAGCTCAGCGCCAGAGCTCTGGAGGGAACGAGCGAGCTGTGCGCTCAGCGCGCTCGTAAGGTGGGAATCGGTGTTGAGCCACTCGGCAGCTTCCCGCGCGGTGGTCTGGGAATTGGGCATGCCGGCGCTGTGCAGCACAGGCAGTGCGGCGTCGCGCGCGGCGTCGCTTGCCCAGGCGAGGTCGGTGGCAATCTTGGCGTCGCTGTCGCCGTCGACGACGTTGGCGCTAAAGATCTGGTAGGCGTCGTAGCTGCGCGCCACGGTGCCGCTCACCGTGATGGAACCGGTCGAGGTCGGCGCGGCCTGCGCGGATGCGGGGAACACAACCGCGCAGGTGCCGATCATGAGGGCAAGCAGCGCAAACAAGATCGGGAAGGAGCAAACTTTCTTATTCACGACGCTCGCCTCCCTTCGCATTCGCCTTGCGACGAATGTGCATCCAGGCCGCAGCAGCGCAAAGCACCGCCGCGCCGGCAAGGTACGTCAGAGTGACGCCCGACATACCAGAAAGGGGCAAAGAGGTGGAGTAGGTGTTGGTGAAGGTGGGGTCATCGGTCTTGCGTACCGCGTCGTTGGCGTCGACCTCGTAGTAGGTCGGCGTGCAGTTCAGCGTGCCATGACCGTTGTCCGTTGCCGTCACCACGACCTTGAAAGTCTTGGTGTCGTTCTTGTAGCCTTCGTACTCGGTGCCTTCGTTCTCGTCGGCGGGGCATTCACGGATGTAGTAGGTGAACTTCGCCTGCTGATTGCTATCGAGCTCATCAACGCCTAGTGGGCCGATTTCTACCGGATCGAACGTTACTGTCTGAGGGTTTTCCGACCCAGAAGTATATGTATATATGGGCTGAAAAGTTTTCTCCGTGTTGTCGGAATTCTCAGCATACAGCTCGAACTTGAACTTCTTCATCTCGCCGCCGTCGACCTTCTTGGTCACCTGAGGTGTCCAAGAGCCCGTGGCTTTGTATGTATTAGTAAAGGTGTTGCCTTCGGTGATATCAATAGAGACATCGCTACCGTTAGGCGGAGTAAACGTATTCGGCTTATTATTCTTGAGATTAGTGACCGTTACATTCGTAACTAAATAGTAGATGTAATTAATATCCAGCACCGGCCGCGTTACGGTCGTAGTTGTAAGCTCAATCTTGTAGATGGTCTTGTCGTAGTACACGCCATCGACGCCATCGACGTGATTGCCGGGGTCCTCAACGAGGTAGTAAACGCTCGTTCCATCGGAGTTGAGCCTGCCCAAATCATAGACAAAGTTGCCCCTATCGTCGTTCCTGACCCCATCGCCAACTTTTGGACAGTTATTGAACTGCAAATTGTCATCTTGATCAAAGTAAGGGCCCTTACCACTCTCGTTCTGCTCCAAGAGCTGGAACTTGAATTCTCCCGCAGTAAGCGCGCGGCCCTCCAGTGCCTTAGTGCCGTTGAGCTTCATCTTGGGATACACGCTCACCTGCGTGGTGGAGCCGGCGACAACGTCGCCGTTGGTCATGATGCCGCCACCGTGAATGTTGGAGCTATTGCCCGTGATGAAAAGAGTCGCAGCTGCGGTAGCTGCATCCTTATCTTCCTGAGTCGGCGCCGAAGCAAGGCCAATCATGTACTTAGCCTGTGCGCCCTCGTACTTGCCGATAGACGTTTGCGTATTGTCGATCGTGCCCGACCAGTTGGCGGCTCCACCACCAAGCATCTGGCCAGTTACGGCTGCGACGTAGTCGTTGCTGGTACGTGCACGAATTAGGAATAGATCCTTATGGCCATACTGCTTGAACTTATCGGTTATTTCGCCACCCTGAACGCTTGTGGGCTGGTCTTCATTCTTACCATTGGTGCCGCCCGAGAGATAGGTGCCGTTCTCATCGCTATTGTCGAAAATCGCGATGCCCTCAGTATCGGTAATAGCGGTCTTGCCACTCGGGCAGGCAGCGAAGCCGCCACCGTAACCCTGGGCAGAATTATTGCTAATCTGCGTCTTGTATATCTTGAGCTTTGCGGAGGCAACGGGAGTAGAGCTATTTCCTTCTTTCCAATCACCACCACCCTGCACGAAGATGCCGCCGCCACCCCAGTCGTTAGTGGTATTGGTCGTATTGTTGGTGATGTAGGCCGGCGAATTGGTTACCTTGAACTCAGCTTCGGTCGGCGCTGCAATGCGCACGCCACCGCCCTCAGAGTTTTGTGCAACATTGCTCGCGATCGTACCGCCCGAGAAGGTAAAGGAATCGAGCGGTTGGTGGAAAAAGCCAGCGTAAACGCCGCCGCCAGCCTCGGCGGAGTAGTTGCCCGTGATGTAACCGCCACTGATCTGCAGGCTACCCCCGTTATAAGCAGCGATACCACCGCCGCCGTGACAACCGAAGCCCTTGTGTTCGTCCTGCCCCTTTGTTATGTAATTGAACTGGCAATTGTTGTTGGTGATGTAGCCGCCCGAAATTTTCACAGTAGAGTCAAGCGCACAGATGCCCGCGCCATAACCCGGCCAATCCTCGAACGTACCGTTACCGGAAATCGTACCGCCAGTCATGTTGATTGTAGAGCCGTAAGCGTTCACACCGCCGCCACTGGGAGCGTAGTTGCCCGCGATCACGCCACCGGTGAGGTTAAGAGTCGCACCAGTGTTGTTATTGGTGCCAAGTTCGATACCTGCGCCATGGGTCATAGAGGTTGCACCGCAAACGTAGCCGCCGCTCATATTGACGATAGAACCTTCCTCGGCATAGATCAGGTGACCGACCTTCGCGTCCTGAGTCGTGGTCAGCACGCCGCTCTGAAGGTTAAACGTACCGCCCGCATAGACGTTGATGAGCTTCATCGCGGAGTCAGCTTTAGTGCCCACGATGGCGCCATTGATGTCAACCTCGTGCTTGTAGGTGGTCTCGGTTGTACGAGTTTTGTTTTCAGCATTCACGCTGGATTCGGTCACGTAATAAGTGAGTCTGAGGGGCAGGCCGTCTTGACCGTTACGTTCCACGGTAGCGAGCTTGCCCTGTCCGGCAGATTGCGCTGATTTTTTGTCCTCTGCCTGCCCCGAATCCTTGATAGTAAGGTTCGCACCATTGCTGACGCTAAAGAGCGGCAAACCGCTGCCCTCGCCCGAGTGCTTTATCTTGCAGCCATTAAGATCAAGGGTGATATTGCTACCGCTCTTATCGAGAAAAATCTCGTCGTTGCAGTCTAGGTCCTGCATCAATTTAAAACTGCCGGACTGATTTTCCGCAACGCTCTGAAGTTTCCCGCTAAGCTCAGCTCCATTGTTAATTTCCACAGCAGCCGTTCCGGCTTGCTCACCTTCCGCAGCCGCAACAACGGTTTTGTCATCCGAAGTCGTTGCACCCTCGTACTGCTGTTCTTCCTCGTTCTGCTGCTCTTCCTCGGACTGCTGTTCTTCCTCGGACTGCCCCTCAAGTTGGGCTTCGTCGCCAGTCTCGTCGCTCTCGGTCTCGTCACTATTCTGGTTTTCGGTATCCCCGTTGTTGGTGTTTTCTACATCAGTAGACTCAGTTGAGGAACCCCCCCCCATCACAGTTTCCTCGGTAGGAGCTGCCTGGGCATCGTTGGCAATGGCCTGCGAGATCGGAGGCATGACGAGCGACAGTACCAGGCTCAAAACGGAGGCTCCGCACAAAACGCCTGCCAGTACACGGCGCGTCGCTTTATTACTTTGCTTAGATTTGTCTGAATTTGCTTTCATCGATGTCTCCTCCCCAAGAGACCGCGATCCTGCTCTTTCACCATCAAACTTGGGCGCGCAACCTATAATTGCTCGCGCTCGATATGCATATTATTATTCTTTGTTTAAACAACGCAAGGCTAACAATGTCAATTTTACTTCGCGTTGCCTTAACTTCTTGACAATTATTCAAACTATGCGTTGTTTTTCGAGGGTTAAATTTCGGAAAGACGCTGGTAAACTCGTTAGCAAATCTAGATAAATGACAGTTTACCATTGTTTGTACAACATTTTGTTTTAACCCGCTCAATCTGTGAACGGTCAAAATTGCGCCATGAATGGCAGTATATCTACCTGCAAATATTAGTTTTGAGCTAATTGGTCAATTACTGCACAACCAGCGTATGCCGACATGTTCATACATCGACACTTGAATGACATCGCATGTTACCGGCTGCAAATCTCCTCGCTACAAAAAAGCGTTCCAACAATCGACTGTTGGAACGCTTGGAAAACCACCACAAAGGCGCTCTGCCCTCTTTGTGGTTGCCCCCAGGCGCTACAGAAGATGTTCCTCGATAAAGATCGCGATGCCGTCTTTGTCGTTGCTGGCGGTTACAAAGTCGGCGGCGGAGCGGGTGGCCTCGCTGCCATTTGCCATGGCCACACCCACGCCGGCGTCAGCCACCATGCAGGTGTCGTTATCGGCATCTCCAAACACGCAGATGTTCTGGAGCTCCATGTCGTTGAGCTCCGCCACGCGCACAAGGCCGCGCGTCTTGGACACGCGCGGATCCATGAACTCGTAGAGCCGCTGCGTGGTTTGCAGAGCCGCCGCCTTAACAGTGTTATCGGCAAACGTCGATGCTCGCTCGATGACCTGCGGCATCACCTCGGGCGCCATGGTAAACATCACCTTGGGCTGCGGCTCGCGCAAAAACTCGGCAAAATCGACCACCTGGTAGGGCACACCGTCGACGCGCGATAGGTGCTCGACGCACGCGTTGCTCTCGGGCACGTAGAACACGCCGTCCCGAGGGCAAACGGGCGTTGCCGGAAGGTCCGCCATGTGCTTGCAGATGCGCGCGATGGTCTCGCCCGGCAGCGGGAAGCTCAGCTCGTTGATGTCGTGCGCGCGGTCGGTGACCTCGGCGCCACCGCAACCCACCATCACGTCTACCAGGCCTTCGATGCCCCAGAGCTCGTACATGGCCTCGGTCGCGTGGGCGTCGCGCCCGGTGCACAGGCCAAACAGCACGCCGCGCTCGCGCAGGGCGCGGATCGCCACCACGGTGCGCGGGGACACCGTGTGCTGGCTCGTGAGCAGCGTACCGTCGATATCGCAGAACACGGCTTTGATGTGGCTGAAGGTGGTGTCCATGGGGGCCTTTCTGGGTAGCGCGGCGGTGTGGGGTGCATTCGCAAACGGCGTACATGGTATACCAAGGCACAGGCGCGGCCCGTCAAAGCAAAAACCACCACAAAGGTTCCTGGCCCCTTTGTGGTGGCCGGACCCGCAGGGTGGCCTGGCCCGGGGCGCAAACCATCACAACATTCGACGTTATTCGGCAAAATCGCGATTTTCACCGAATGTTGTGATGGTTTTTACTGCTTTGCGGCACGATCCAGATGCCGACGTCCAAACAGCAGCAACGCCACAGGAACTGCCGTCACGACCATACCCGCACCAACGAGCGTCTGCTGCACGCCAAACGTCGCCGCCAGCCAGGGGGCAATCGCCAGTGGGGCTACGCCGGCAAACATGTTGCCAAAGCCCATGACCGAGTTCACGCGACCGAGCTGCTCGAGCGGGGCCGTCGTTTGCACGATCGTGTTGTGGAGCGGGTTGACGACACCCCAGGCCACGCCCAGGGCAATCTGTCCGACAAGGGCTACACCCACGTACGGTGTCCCCACATAGAGCAAACTTCCCAAGCCCACGGACATAAGCGCCACGAGCAGCGTTTTAAGGTTGACCAGGTGCGGTGGCAAGCGGAGCGCGACGACGGCGCCCAGCACCGCGCCCACACCGCAGGCCGACGAAAGCCAGCCCATCCACTCAACGCCGACGTGCAGGACATCGCGATAGAAAAACGACTCGAGCGGATCGAAGGCCCCGTAGCCAAAGTTCGAAAGAAAAATGATACAAAACAGCAGGGCAAGAACGCTGTTGGTAAAGACCGTCTTGATGCTGGTCGCGAAGGTGACGCGGGAGGATATGCTGGGGTTGGAGCTTTGTCCCGCACGCTCCCCTTCCTCTGCCGAATCGGCATCCACATGTCCGGCGACATGGCTGGCCTGCGGCCTAAAGCCCCAACTGACGACGAACGCCAACACGGTAAAGAGCATCATGAGCACGAACACCGCGCGCGACGATGCAGCCGCCGCGACAAAGCCGCCCAGCGTGGGTCCAACGATAATGCTCACGTTTGAGAACATGGCGATGGCGGAATTGATGTCTTTGAGTTCGGCGGAGTCGTCGGTGAGGTAGGCCGGATAAGATGTGGCGATGGGTTGGGCGAATCCCATCGTAAAGCCCAGAAACACCGCGCCGAGCAGGACAACGCCGGTCGCGCTACCAAAGGCAATGATTGCCGTGCCGGTTACAAGCGTGCCGACGATGCTCAGCAAGAAATGACGGCGCGGACCCCAGGCGTCGAGCGCCGCGCCGCCCGCAAAGGATCCCAGGATCACAAAGACGTTCATGAACAGGACGGCCAGCGATGTCGCGACGACCGAAGCGTCATCCGTATAGGTGAGCGTTCCGATGACGCCGATAAAATAACTGGTCTGAAAGCCGGTGTAGATGAGGAAGCGCATTGCCACCAGGCGTTTAGCCTGCACGGACAGCGACGAGTGGAATTTTGGAAATACAGATGTGGGCATGGGGCTCCTTATTGCATACGAATGTG
This sequence comes from uncultured Collinsella sp., assembly GCA_900552395.1. Lineage (GTDB taxonomy): Bacteria > Actinomycetota > Coriobacteriia > Coriobacteriales > Coriobacteriaceae > Collinsella. Next base: position 15,021 of record URZJ01000001.1, read on the forward strand.
GGCAGCGAGCATTTGGCCCTCCGTCCATTGGCTCAATCTATCCGTATGCCTTACTAAGGACACATCGAGCCCCTTCCTTCTGTCTTTCCGCCCAGCATGAACTACTTGGTAGATTTTAAGGCATGTCCCTAAGATCTACCGAGGTGGTCTTGGATAAGGTCGCAGATGGCTCGGGCGTCGTTGATGTTGATGGCTCGGGTTGCAAAGCCCGCATCGAAGGCCTGACGCGCCAGGGCCTCGTTGCAGGCAAGGGCCAGCGTATGGCCGTCGACCAGATCGAGCGAGCTCTTGCCGCGCAGACGGTCGACACCGGAGCGCGCGACCACGATATTGTCGAAGCCCTCGGTCTTGTAGCCCTCGATGATCACCACGTCGACATCGTTGTAACGCGAAAGCAGCTCGCGCGCGGGCATCTCGTCCTCCTCGCGCGTGTCGGCGTACTCTGCCCAGCGCGTGGCGCAGATGAGGCCCACGTGCTTGGATCCGGCCTGGTGATGGCGCCAGGTGTCCTTAGCGGGCACGTCGATATCAAAGCCGTGATGCCCATGATGCTTGAGCGAACCCACGCGCAGGCCGCGGCGGGTGAGCTCGGCGATAACCTTCTCGACGAGCGTGGTCTTGCCCGAGTTTTGGTAGCCGATAAACGCGATCGCGGGAACGGCCGGTGTCGGAGCTGCGGGCGCGACGGCGACGGATGCGCTCGCGGGCGCGGCACCGTCAGCGGCCACGGCTTCAACAGCAGCGGCCTGACGCCCTGCGCGATCCCACACGCCCGAGCGGCCGCCCTCCTTGTGCAGCAGGCGCACGTCGACGATCTCCATACCGCGGTCGACCGCCTTGCACATGTCATAGATCGTGAGGCACGCGGCACTCGCGCCGGTCAGGGCCTCCATCTCAATACCCGTCTTGCCCGTCACGCCCGCCGTGACCAACACATGAAAGCCAACCTGCCCGTCCGCGCGCGGCGGCGCCCAGCCCTCGGGCACGTCCTCGGCAGGCGTCCCCGCCGGCGCGATAGGCTCGATATCGCACTTACTCTTGGTAATGAGCAACGGATGGCACATGGGGATGATGTCACTCGTACGTTTGATGGCCATGATGCCCGCAACGCGTGCGCAAGCGAGCACGTCGCCCTTTTTAGCGCCATCCTGCAGCACCATGGCCTGCGTCTCGGGGTGCATAAGAATCGTGCCCTCGGCGATGGCAATGCGATGGGTCTCGGCCTTGTCGGACACGTCAACCATGCGCACCTCGCCCTTGGCATCCACGTGCGTCAGCTCGTCGCGGCGGGCGTCGCGGGCGGGCTCGGCAGCAGTGCCGGCGGACGGCTGTACCGCCGCGGACCCAGCGGTGTTGCTGGCAGCAGCCGTGGCTTTATGGGCAGACATCGCGGCCCTGCGAGCGGCCTTGGTGGCATCGGCGTACCTGCTCTTGGCCATATGATCATCCTCCGATTTGGGACATAAATCGTTGCGTGCCCTCAATTATCGCGTGTTCCTGCGGTTTGTGGGCCACGGCATCGCGCCAAATCGAAAGTACCTGCATATCATCACCACGGCGCAACGCCTCGCGCACCGAATACTCGGCATCGCTGAACAGGCACGGACGCACGTTGCCATCGGCCGTCAGGCGCAGGCGGTTGCAGCTCGCGCAAAAATGGTTGGACATGGCGCTGATGAAGCCGACCGTTCCCGCCGCGCCCGGAAAGCGCCAATAGCGCGCGGGGCCCGCGCCGGCAGGAGCGTCGGTGATGTCAAGCGGTTCGAGCTCGCCCAGACCCATCGCGGCGGCCCCGGCATTGACGCGCGCCCGCAGCTCGTCGCTCGGCACGCTGTCGCTCGCATCCCACAACTCGGGGTTGAGCGTGGGTGCGTGAGGGTCCACGGCGCAATGCGAGCTCGTGCGCTCGTCGCCGATGGGCATGTATTCGATAAAGCGCAGGTGGATGGGGCGGTCGACGGTCAGTCGTGCGAGGGCCGCCACATCCTGGTTGAGCCGGCGCACAACAACGCAGTTGACCTTAACGGGCTCAAAGCCCCAAGCCAGCGCCGCGTCGATGCCAGCCATGGTCTGCTCGAGCCGACCCAGGCGCGTAATCTTTCCAAACAGCGTAGGGTCGAGCGTGTCGAGCGAGATGTTGACGCGGTTAAGGCCGGCATCTTTGAGCTGCGGTGCCAGCTTGGGCAGCAGGGCGCCATTGGTGGTAAGCGAGATGTCCTCGATCTGCGGAATCGCGCGGATGTCGCGAATGAGCGGAATGATACGGCGGCTGACCAGCGGCTCGCCGCCCGTCAGGCGTACGCGGCGAATGCCCTCCCCCGCCACCAAGCGCACAAAGCGGGCGATTTCCTCGGCACTGAGCAGCTCGTCGTGCGCGCGGGGTGCCACGCCATCGGCCGGCATGCAGTAAATGCAGCGGAAATTGCACTTGTCGGTAACGGCAATGCGCAGGTAATTGATATCGCGACCAAAGCCGTCATGTTGCACGTGCCCGTCCACGCAGCCCTCCCCTCACGCGGCGTTTTATTCTTCGGAAAACATAATACCCCACGGGAGAATCATGCCGACACCCGTACGACAGGACAGGTCGCTTCGAGCAAAACGGACTTTCCAAGCCCATCCTCAGCATACAAACCATCACAACATTCGATGCTTTTCCCGTTTTTGGCAAAAAACGTCGAATGTTGTGATGGTTTGAGGCGAGGTGAGGGGCACGGAGGGCCAAAGCACCGTGCTCGAACAGGCTAATCCAACTCTTTTAAGCCATGTGCCAGCTGCCAGTACTCGCCGTGCTGGGCGAGCAGTTCTTCGTGCGTGCCGCGCTCGATGATGCGGCCGTGTTCGAGGACCATGATGGCGTCGGCGTCGCGGACGGTGGACAGGCGGTGCGCGATCATAAACGTGGTGCGGCCGCGCATGATGCGGTCCATACCGCGCTCGATGAGCTTTTCGGTACGCGTGTCGATGGAGCTCGTGGCCTCGTCCAGGATGAGCGCCGGCGGATCGGCGACGGCCACGCGCGCGATGGCGAGCAGCTGGCGCTGGCCCTGCGACAGGTTGGCGCCGTCGGCCGTGACCGGCGTGTCGTAGCCCCTAGGCAGGCGGCGAATAAACGAATCCGCGCAGGCTGCCTCGGCAGCGGCACGCACCTCCTCGTCGGTCGCGTCGAGCTTGCCAAAGCGGATGTTCTGCGCAATGGTGCCGCTAAACAGGTGCGTGTCCTGCAGCACAATACCGAGCGACCCGCGCAGGCTGGCCTTGGCAATGTGCTTGACGTCGATGCCGTCGTACGTGATCTCGCCGTCATCGACCTCGTAAAAGCGGTTGATGAGGTTGGTGATGGTCGTCTTTCCGGCGCCCGTCGAGCCCACAAACGCGATCTTTTGCCCCGGCTTGGCAAACAGGTTGAGATCCATGAGCACACGGGTGCCCGGTACGTAGGAAAAGTCCACGGCATGGAAGCGCACGTCGCCGGCAAGCGGGACCAAGCCGCACGTGAGCTCGGTACCGTCGGCAGCCACCGCGCGGCCCGACTCATCAACGGCAGCCACATCATGCAGGTGCCCGTACGCGCCCACGCCCTGGCCCTCGGGAATCTTCCATGCCCACGCGGCGTCGCCCGTCTGCACCAGCTCCACGCAGCCCTCGTCCACCTCGGGCTCAAGATCCATGGCGGCAAACAGGCGCTCGGCGCCGGCCAACGCATTGAGCAAGAAGTTGCCCAGCTGCGTAAACTGGTTGATGGGCATGGCGGCCTGGCGTACAAAGACCAGGTAGCTTGCGAGCGCACCTACGTCGGCGAGTCCCTTGATGCAGAGCATGCCGCCCGCCACGGCGACGATGGCGTAGTTGGCATAGCCGATCACCACGGTCATGGGCACCATCGAGTTGGCGTAGGCTTGCGCGGCGCCACCGGTGCGGCGCAGTTCTTGGTTGCGCACGTCAAAACCAGCCACGTTGGCCTGTTCGTGATTAAAGACCTTGATGACCTTTTGGCCCGAGACCATCTCTTCGATATATCCGTCCAAATCGCCCAGCGACGCCTGCTGAGCGGCAAAAAAGCGCTTGGAACGCATGCCCGAGTAGCGCGCGTACAGCACAATGGCCGCGTCGCACACGAGCGTGATAATCGTGAGCTGCCAGTTGAGGATGATGAGCATAGCCGTGGTGCCGACCATTTGGATGCTCGCCTGAATCACGTTGGCAAAGCTGTTGTTGAGCGCCTCGGAGACGGTGTCGACGTCGTTGGTAAAGAAGCTCATGATGTCGCCCGAGCGCGTGCTGTCAAAATAACTGAGCGGCAGCGTCTGGATGTGCGCGAACAGGTCGCGGCGGATATCGGATACCACGCGCTGGGCCGCACGCACCATAATTTGCGAGTAGCCCAGAGCGGAGAGTACGCCCACGGCGTAGATGATCGCCGTCAGGATGACCTGCTTGGCGAGCAGTTCCTCCCCGCCCGTGGCCAAACCGTTAACGATGGGGCGCACCATGTAGGTGCCGGCGAGGCTCGCGATGGCGGCGACGGAGGCGAGCACGCCCACCGCGAGCAACGAGAACTTGGCATGCCCCATGTAGGAGAGCAAGCGACGCACAGTGCGCTTGAGGTCGGCAGGGCGTGCTTGGGCTGCGGTCTTAGGCATGGCGCTCACCCCCTTCCAAGGGCGATTCGCTGGGGACGGAGGAAAACTGATCGTTCGCGCAGCGATCGTCGCAGCCGTCGCCGGTGTCTGCGTTCCCAGCGAACTCCATCTGCGAGGCGTAAATCTCCTGGTAGATGCTATCGCCCTCCAGCAGCTCCTCATGCGTGCCCACGCCGTGGACACGGCCGTCGTCCAACACAATAATGCGGGCGGCATCCATGACGCTCGCAATGCGCTGCGCAATGACAATCACCGTCGTGTTGGGAATCTGAGCGATATGCTCGCGGATCTTGGCGTCGGTCGCCATATCGACCGCGCTGGTCGAATCGTCAAAGATGAGCACACGCGGATGCTTGAGCAATGTACGCGCGATGCACAGGCGCTGCTTCTGCCCGCCCGAGACACCGGCACCGCCCTGGCCCAGATAGCCGTCAAGGCCGCCGATGCGATCCAGGAACTCGTCCACGCATGCCGCCCGGCAGGCACGCAGGAGCTCCTCGTCGGTGGCATCGGGCGCGCCCCACTGCAGGTTCTCGCGCACGGTACCCGTAAACAGCACGTTCTTTTGCAGCACGATACCCACGGCGTCGCGCAGGGCAACCAGGTCGTAATCGCGCACATCGCGCCCGCCCACGAGTACGGCGCCTTCGGTGGCGTCGTACAGGCGCGCGATCAGCTGCACAAGCGAACTCTTGCCCGAGCCCGTGCCGCCGAGCACGCCCACCGTGGAGCCTGCCTCAATGCAAAGGTCAATATGCTCGAGCACATCCTCGGCAGCATCCGCGCGGTACTTAAACGACACGTCGCGAAACTCGATGCTTCCGTCGGCCACCCCGTGCACGGCAGCGGCAGCGTCGGGCGCTTGGATAAGCGAACGCTCGTCGAGCACCCGTGAGATGCGCTCCACGCTGGCAAGTGCGCGGGTGAGCAGCAAAAACACGTTGGAAATCATCATGAGCGAGTTCATGATGAGCAGCACATAGCTCATAAAGCCCGTGAGCGAGCCCACGCCGAGCTCGCCGGCAAGAATCATGCGGCCGCCAATCCATAGAATCGAGAGCGCCGCCACGTACATCGACAGCTGAAACACCGGCAGGTTGAGCACGGCGTTGCCAAAGGTCTTCGTCGCCGTATGCGCAAGCTCGGTATTGACGGCATCGAACTTGGCCTCCTCGTGCTCGGCGCGCACGTACGCCTTGACGGCGCGCACGGCGGTGAGGTCTTCCTGCACCACACCGTTGAGATGGTCCATCGAGGTCTGCAGCTGGCGGTAGAGCGGACTGACGCGATAGGTGATAACACCCAGTACGATCGCCAGCACCGGCAGGATGATCGCGAAAACGGTGGCAAGCGGGCGCGACAGCACCAGCGCATAGACCAAGCCGACGATGAGCGTCACGGGGCCGCGCACCATGGGGCGAAAGCCATTGCCGATAGCGTTTTGGATGACGGTGATATCGGTGGTCATGCGCGTGACGAGCGAGCTGGCGTCGTAGTTGTCCAGATTGCCAAAGGCGAGCGTCTGGATCTTGCGGTACTCCGCCTCGCGCAAGTTAGCGCCCAGCCCCGAGGCAACGCGGGCGGACGTGCGCGCATAGCCCAAGCCAAGTACCAGCGAACATGCGGCGCATACCAACATATACGTGCCCTGCAACAGCATGTAGTTGATGTCGCCAGCAGGCACGCCCACGTCGATGATATTTGCCATGATGACCGGAATTAATAGCTCGAGCGCTGTCTCGGCCGTCACAAAGAACACGCCGAGCATGGCATCGCGACGGTATGCCCCCAGATAGGAAAACAAAATCTTGAGATTGCGCACGCAGGTTCATCCCCCATCAAACGTTGTTCGCAAACCCACGTATTATGGCGCGCCGTGCGGCGGTGTCAAGTGTTCCGAAATCGATTTCTGCAAGGCTAGTGCAGGCACCAAGCTCGCAGGACGCATGTCCGTATTCAATTGGAAATGAACGCGTGCGTGACTTTTTCGCCCCGCCGCCAATACAAACCTTGACTCTACAATCGTTGTAGGGTTTTCACTACACTGGTACGTAAACGACCCAAGCCAGAAAGCCCCGCCCATGGAACATGACCTCACACGCGGCAATGTCCTCAAGACCATCGCGGTCTTTGCCCTGCCTTATATGCTCTCGTACTTTTTGCAGATGCTCTACGGCATGGCCGACCTGTACATGATGGGGCAGTTTAGCGGCGCCGCCGGCATCACCGCCGTGGGCAACGGCGCGCAGACGCTCTATATCATTACCGTGACGCTCGTGGGTCTGGCCATGGGAACGACGGTCATCGTCGGCCACGCCGTGGGCTCGCGCCGCTTCGACCGCGCCGAGACCGCCATCGGCAACACCATCACGCTCTTTATGGGTGTCTCGGTGGTGCTGGCCGCTATCTTGCTCGCACTGTGCCCGCAGATCGTGGCGCTCATTGGCACGCCGGCCGAGGCGGTCGAAGGCACCGCCGCCTACCTGCGCATTTGCTTTATGGGCATTCCGTTTATCGCCGCATACAACATTCTTTCGGCCATCTTTCGCGGGCTGGGCGATTCGCGCTCGCCCATGTACGTGATTGGCGTGGCATGTATCATCAACATCGCGCTTGATTTTCTGTTTATCGGCCACATGGGGCTCGGCCCCGTGGGCGCGGCGCTCGGCACGGTGACCGCGCAGACGGCGAGCGTGGCCCTCGCGCTCGTGTGGCTCAAGAGCCGTCGCACAAACATCCACGTTAAGCGCAGCGACCTGCGCCCCCAGCCCGAGGTGCTCGGCAGCATTCTTAAGATCGGCGTGCCCGTGGCCGTGCAGGACGGCTGCATCCAGGTGGCGTTTATGTTCATCACCGTCATCGCCAACCACCGCGGCCTGGTCGACGCCGCCGCCGTGGGCCTGGTCGAAAAGATGATCAGCTTTTTGTTTATCGTGCCGAGTTCTATGGGCGCTACCGTCAGCGCGCTCACGGCGCAAAACGCCGGCGCGGGCAAGGGCGACCGCGCGCGTCAGGTGCTCAAGGATGCCATGACCATCTCGGTGGTGTACGGCTGCCTGATCACGGTGCTGATGTGGCTGGTGGCGCCGGCGTTTATCGGCTTTTTTGCCAAGGACGCTGCAGTAGTCGCCGCCGGTACCGGCTATATGCGCAGCTACATTTTCGACGCGATCTTTGCCGGCATCCACATTTGCTTTAGCGGCTTTTTCGCCGCATACGGCAAGAGCTACATCGGCTTTGCGCACAACGTGCTGGCCGTGGCCCTCATTCGCGTGCCCGGCGCTTGGCTGCTGTCGAACGCCTATTCCGACACGCTGTTCCCCATGGGTATCGCCTCGCCGTGCGGGTCGATTCTGTCGGCGGTCATCTGTGTGATTGCATTTACCGTGCTCAACCGGCGCGGGGCTTTTGACAAATTGGCAGCGTAGCGGGGCGACGCAAAATCGCCCTTATCGACGACATCATCAGCGACGGCCCCATAACCTACGTGACGCAGATCACGCTGCCTGCCACCGCGCCCAAATAAAAACCTCCCGGAAAGCGTTTCCGGGAGGTTTTCTAATTTGATTATCGATGTCTTAAGCCTGGGACACCTCGCCAGTAGCCAAGATCCGCTCGAGCGCGTCCTCGTCCAGCACGGGCACACCCAGCTGCTCGGCCTTGGTGAGCTTGGAGCCCGCTTTGGGGCCGGCGACCAGATAGCTCGTCTTCTTTGACACGCTACCCGAAACCTTGGCGCCGAGCACCTTGAGCGCCGCGCCCGCCTCGTCGCGAGTGCGGTTGACGAGCGTGCCGGTGAGCACGAAGGTCAGACCCGCAAGCGGCTGTGCGTCGGCGAGCTCGCCCGCCACGCCAGCGTCGGCCGCGGCTTGCGCGTGCGCGGCGCCCAAGTCGACCTCGAGCGACAGACCAGCCTGGCGCAAGCGCTCCAGCACGGCAAGGTTTTCGGGCACGGCCAGGAACTGTTTGACGCTCGCCGCAATCTTGGGACCGATGCCCTCGCACTCGGCAATATCCTCTTCGCTCGCCAAGATGAGCTTGTCAATCGACAGGAATCGCTCGGCGATGACCTCGCCCACGCTCTTGCCCACATGGCGGATGCCCAGGGCAAACAGCACGCGACCGAGCGGCTGGCTTTTGGACTTGTTGAGCTCGGCGATGATTTTCTCGGCCGTCTTGAGGCCCACCGGAATGGGATCGCCCTTCTTGACGCCCTTTTTGCTGTTGGAGCTGGCATAGGTGCGCCCTGTGTCCAGGCCGGCGATATCGTCGACCGTAAGCTGGTAGAAGTCCGCGACATCGTGGATCAGGCCGGCGGCGATCATCTTGTCGACGATCTCGTCGCCCAGGCCGTCGACGTCCATGCAGCCGCGGCTCACCCAATGGAGCAGGCGCTCCTTGAGCTGCGCAGGACAGTCGATGGAGACGCAGCGGTAGGCGACCTCGCCGTCCTCGTGGACCACGGGGCTGCCGCACACGGGACAGACCTCGGGCATCTGCCAGTCAACGCTGTCGACCGGGCGCTTGTCGAGCACGGGACCCACAACCTCGGGGATCACGTCGCCCGCCTTGTGCACGATGATGGTGTCGCCCTCGCGCACGTTTTTGCGGCGGATCTCGTCGATGTTGTGCAGCGTGGCGCGCGCGATGGTGGAGCCGGCGACCGTCACCGGGTCGAACTCGGCGACCGGCGTGAGCACACCGGTGCGGCCCACCTGGATGCGAATTTCGCGCAGGACGGTCTGCTTTTCCTCGGGCGGGAACTTAAAGGCGACGGCCCAGCGCGGTGCGCGAGCGGTAAAGCCCAGGTCGAGCTGCTGCTGGAAGCTGTCGACCTTTACGACCACGCCATCGATGTCGTAGTCCAGGTCACCGCGATGCTCGAGGGCCTGGGCGCAGAACTCGTGGACCTCGGCCGGCGTGGCGCAGCGCGCCACGTTGGGGTTGACGCTAAAGCCGGCGCTACGCAGCCAGTCCAGAAACTCACGCTGGCTGTGGACGTGCAGCGGATCGGTATCGGCGATTGCGTAGATAAAGGTGGCCAGATCGCGGCGCGCCGTGACCTTGGGATCCTTTTGACGCAGGCTGCCGGCGGCGGCGTTGCGCGGGTTGGCGAAGGGGTCGCGGCCCTCGGCATCGGCCTCGTCGTTCAGGCGCACAAAGCTGCCCTTGGGCATATAGACCTCGCCGCGTACTTCGATGGCGCGCTCGCGGTCGGCGCCCATGTGGGCGAGCGCCGGCTCGGACAGGTGCATGGGCACATCCTTGATAGTGCGCACGTTGAGCGACACGTCCTCGCCCGTTGCGCCATCGCCACGTGTGGCCGCACGTACGAAGGTGCCGTTTTGGTAGGTAAGCGCCACGCCCAGGCCGTCGATCTTAAGCTCGCAGGTATAGGTGACGCTACCGGCACCGAGCGCATCCTCAGCGCGTTGGAGCCACGCGTCGAGTTCATCCAAGTCCATGGCATCGTCCATGGAATACATGCGTGCCATGTGCGTGACCGGCGTAAACTGCTCGCTCACGTAGCCGCCCACGCGCTGGGTATAGCTGTCGGGCGTCACCAGGTCGGGGTAGGTCGCCTCGATTTCCTGCAGCTCAACGAGCATTTTGTCAAAGGCGGCGTCCGTGATCTCGGGCGCATCGAGCATGTAGTAGCGATAGGCGTGGTAATCGAGCTCGTGGCGCAGCTCGGCCGCGCGCGCTGCCGCCTGGGCATGGGCGTCGGTCGGTGCGGCGGCATCCGCGCTCGCGGGCGTTTCGGTATCGATGTCCACGCCGTCACCAAACAGGCTCGATTGCTCCATAGCGGCACTCCTTCGCTCGATTTCAAACGGATACAAGAGTACCACCGGTCACCATGGGGCCGAATAGCGGTCTCAAACCGCACCGAATCGGCAGCCATCAAACTGGAGTGGATCGCGCGTTCAAACCATGCCCTTGCCGTTTCTAAATGATCCGTTTTCCTCCGTCTCCAAGGGATCATCGCGAAAAGAGGGGCTGTCCCGCGCTGGCGGAACAGCCCCTCTGGCTTCGATATGTGCGATACAGCTCGTTAGAAACCCTGGCCGTTGCCCTGACCCTGGCCCTGCTGGCCGAGCAGCTCCTCCAGGTACTGGCGCAGCTGCTCATCGGTAATACCGCCGTTGCCAGTGTCGGTTGCGCTGTCGTCCTGCTGCTGGTTCTGCAGCTCCTCATCGGAGCCCAGCTCGACGGTGACCTTCTTCTCTTCCTTGCCGCGCATGAGCGTGATCTCGACCTTCTCACCCACCTCGTGGCTGCGCAGCGCGATGATCAGGCCGTCGGCACTCGTAATCTCATCGTCGCCCAGCTTGGTAATGACATCGCCCTCTTGGATGCCAGCCTTGGCGGCAGGACCGTCCTCGACGACACTCGCCACATACGCGCCGCTATCGGTGCTCAACTTGTTGGTGCGGGCGTTAAGCGCATTGACGCTCGAAAGCGTAGCGCCCATGTACGGATGCACCGGCGTCTTACCGTCGATGATCTGGTCGGCAATGTTCTTGGCATAGTTAACGGGAATGGCAAAACCCACGCCCGAACTGGAGCCCGAGTAGCTCTCGATGAGCGAGTTGATACCCACGAGCTCGCCGTTGTCGTTGACGAGCGCGCCACCGGAGTTGCCCGGGTTGATGGCGGCATCGGTCTGGATCATGTTGGCATAGATGGTGTTACCGTTGGTAGAGCTCATGGCCGTTGAGCGATACAGCGCCGACACAATGCCCGTGGAGACAGACTGCTCGTTGCCAAACGGCGAACCGATCGCCATGACCCACTCGCCCACGTTGAGCTTGGAGGAGTCGCCGGTCTCAATCGGGGTGAGCTTAGAGGCGTCGGCATCCTTGAGCTTGATGACGGCCAGGTCGCTCGAAGCATCGTTGCCCACGAACTCGGCCTCGTAGGTAGTGCCGTCGTCCATGGTCACCACGTACTGGTCGTAACCATCGACCACGTGGTTGTTGGTGAGGATGTGACCCTCGGTATCGAGCACCACGCCCGAGCCGACGCTGCCCGAGCTGTCCGACTCGTCGGCAGACTGCGAAAGCGAGCCATTCTGGCCGCCGCTCGAAGTGGCGGTGATGGAAACGACGGAGGGCAACGCCTTGGCAGAAACGGCCTCGGCCAGCGTGGTGTCCTCGGAGTCGATCGTGATCTTTTGCGTCGACGAACCCGAAGCACCCGCCGTCACGGCATTCTTGCCGCCGCCGATATCGAGCGTACCGCTCATAATGAGCGCAATGACCAGCAGGGCGCCACAGGCGCAACCGGCGAGTGCCGTAATAAAGATCGGCAGCTTTTTGGTCTTGGTCTTGACCACCGTGTGCTTGTTTACAACCTGCTGACCGCCCAGCGGCTGGCCGGTCTGTGTGTCGTAAGCCTGCACGTAGGGAATGTTGCTGCCGGCAGGCGTCGACTCCACCTGCACGCGCGGTTGCTGCTGAGTCTCGCCGGCGTTGCCCGCGTCCTGAGGACGCTGGGAATCGTTCTCGCTCATGGCTGCGATCCTTTCGTCAAATAACCAAAGGCCCGCCAAACACGTGGCGGGCCATCATTGTTCACGTTGAGTTGTACCCCAATATGCGGGCGTACGTGTACGAGAACGCAATCTTTTAGGAAGGCTTAAGTTCTGCTGCAAACTCGAAGGGAACCCGCACCTGCGGCAAAACCGCCACAAAGGTGCCTGTCCCCTTTGTGGTGGAAATCTAGTCCTTAAACAGATAGCCCACGCCGCGGACGGTGGTGATGTGTGCCGCGATCTGCGGGCCCACCTTGGAGCGGATGCGTCGAATGTGCACGTCGACGGTGCGCGTGCCGCCGCAGTACTCAAAGCCCCACACGCGGTGCAGCAGTACTTCGCGGCTGTAGGCGCGGTTGGGGTGCGTCGCCAAAAAGCTCAGCAGCGAGTACTCCATCAGCGTCAGGTCGATGGGCTCGTTATCGAGTGTCACCTGGTAGGTAGCCAGATTAATCTCGAGATTATCGATGTTGAGCACATCGTCGGCGGTGACGGTCTCCTCCTCGCCCATCAGGCGCTGCGCGCGAGCCTTGAGCTCGTTGGGCGTCGCCGTAGGGCACACAAAGTCGGCATGCGCGTGATTCGGCAGGCGCAGGGTACCGAGCGCTTCATCGTCGACGATCACCAACATGGGGACACGGCCGCGATCGTCAAGCCACTTGGCAATCTGATCGATGCGGTCGCTGCGGATGCCGTCGGAATCGAGGATCAGCAGGTCAAAGTCGTGCGCCGCAGTCGGCGAATCGGGAGTGGCCAGACTCACCTCGACACCCAGGGTGGTCGTCAAGCTGCGGGCAAACTCGTGGAAGCGCGTCGTGCGCGCCATGAACAGGGCACTCTTATCGGACATATCGGCCTCCAAAGAAATGAGCTCAATCGTACTGGAACAAGCCAGCGCGATTAGGAGTTCGCCAGGTAGTGCTTGATCTCCCACTCGGTGATCGTAGACTCAAACTTATGCCACTCATCGCGCTTCTTTTTGAGGAAGAAGCTGTGGATGTGCTCGCCGAGGGCATCCTTCATAAACTGCGAGTCCTCAAATACGTCGAGCGCCTCTTTGAGCGAGCGCGGCAGCGGCGTGTAGCCGGCCTCGACCATCTGACGGTCGGTAAGCTTGAGCGTCTCGGCCGTGGCCTCGGGCGGGAGTTCCAGCTTGCGCTCGATGCCGTCCAGACCAGCCGCCAGCGTGACGGCGTTGACCAGGTACGGGTTGGCCATGGGGTCGGGACTGCGCAGCTCGATGCGCGTGGACAGCGGCTTGCCGGGCTTGTAGACCGGAATGCGGACCATACTCGCGCGGTTGCGCAGGCCCCACGTGGCGTACTGCGGCACGGAGTCGCCACCCGTGGTGATGCGCTTGTACGAGTTGACCGTGGGGTTGGTGATGGCACTGATCTCGCGCGCGTGCGCCAAGATGCCGGCCATGTAGTGCTTGGCGATTTCGGAGAGGTGGTACTTCTCGTCGTCCTCGCCCCAAAAGACGTTGTTGCCGTCGTGGTCGAACAGCGACTGATGCAAAAACATGGCGCTGCCGTCCTCGCCCGCCAACGGCTTGGGCATAAAGGAGGCGTGGCAACCGCTCTCGTAGGCCTGCTGCTTAATGATGAGTTTGGCCGTGGTGATAGCGTCGGACATGCTCAGGGCCTCGGCGTGACGCAGGCTCATGCCATGCTGCGAGCGACCGGCGGCGTGGAAGGTGTACTCCACGGGCACGGACATCTTCTCGAGCGTGAGGACCGTGTTGCGACGCAGGTCGCGGGCAGCATCACTCACCGAAAGATCGAAGTAGCCCACGTTGTCGAGCGGCTCGGGGGTGTGCTCGTCGGGGAAGTAGTAATACTCCAGCTCGGCGCCCACGTTGAGCAGATAGCCGGCCTTCTCGGCCTTGCGGAACATGCGGCGCAGGGCATCGCGCGGGTCGCCGGCGAACGGTTTGCGATCGGGAGTACACACGTCGCAGAACACGCGGGCGACGCCGTTGTGGCTCGGGCGCCACGGCAGGATCTGGAAGGTCGAAGCATCGGGGAACGCCAGCATGTCGGCTTCCTCGCGCGTGGCAAAGCCCTCGATGGCCGAGCCGTCAAAGCCAATGCCCTCCTCAAATGCGACCTCGAGATCCTCGGGGCTGATGGCAAAGTTCTTGAGGCGGCCGAGAATGTCGACAAACCACAGACGCACAAAGCGGATGTCACGCTGTTCTACGGAGCGGAGTACGTAATCGATGTTCTGCTGGTTCATGTCGCTCCCCTTTCTTTCGGGCGGGTTTCGACTGGTCTATATCGCAGATACTATCGCAGAAAAATGTTTCCGCAGGGTTAAAGCGTATCAAGCGCTCAAAAAACGTGCTTGAGCAGGCCGTTGCGAACGAGCGGCTAGCGCGAGGTCGAAGCGCGGTGTTCGATGCGGCCGGGTATCTCGATGCGCTTGGGGGCGAGCTTTGCGGCATCGCCCACCGTAGTGGTAACGATGTCGATGCGCTCGGAGAGACGCTCGACTACGCGCTCGGCAATGGTGAGGGTGTCCTGCGCGGCCGTGGTCACACCGCCAAAGAGCACGTGGTTCCAGGGGTAATCGTCAAACGTCGCAATCTTAAGGCCCGCCGGCAACGAGGGGCCGAGCTGGGCCAGCGCCTCGGTCAGACGCAGGAAGACCAGGCCGTTGACGGCAATGAGGCCGAGCTTTTTACCCGCATAGCCGCTGATGGTCTCGTCCAGGCGACTGACACCCGTGGCGCCACCGTCCGCCAAGGTGACGACCTCGCCCGCAAGACCGCGGCGCGAAAGCTCGTCGGCAAAGCCCTCGGCGCGCTCGCGACGCACGGGGCTGTCGTCGCTCGCCTCGGTGAGCAGGCACAGGCGCTCGCTGCCCGCAGCGGCCAAGGCGTCTACCAGGCCGGCGACCAGCTCACGGTTGTTGGAGGTCACCAGATCGACACCGCCGGCGGCAACATCGCGGTCGAGCAGCACAACAGGCAGGCGTCCCGCAGCTGCGACGATTGCCTCGTCGTTGCCGCCGCAGGTGTTGACGACCAGGCCGTCCACGCCGGCATCGATAAGTCTAGTGAGCGACTCTGCTTCCTTGGCGGGGTCATTGCCGCTAATGGCCGTCATAAGCGAGCAGCCGCGCGCGGCGGCGCTAGCGGAAAGCCCTTCGAGCATGGCGCTGGAGAACGGGTTGGTGATGTCGGCCAGAATCACGCCGATGAGGTTGGTGCGTGAGCTGCGTAGATTGCGTGCAGCAGCACGTGGGCGATAGCCAGTGCGCTCGATAACCGCCGCGATGCGAGCGCGGGTTTCCTCGGTCATCTGCCCGGGGCGGTTGTTGAGATAGCGCGAGACCGTGGCCGGGCTCACGCCCGCCTCGGCGGCAATGTCCTTGATTCTCATCTGCGCCATAGCGCACCCCGTTTCCCAATTGTCGGCAGTCTGAGCCATTTTAGGCATTTTTTTAAAAATCTCGCTTGCAAAACGTTGTAGGTGAGCAGGATCGTTTTTGCGTCTCGAGCAGATGCGGTGATGGGCTAGATAGACGAGTCTTTGGACAGCTCGAAATAGTCGGGATGCAAGGCGATAACCGGGCCCTGCTCCTCGGGCATCAGGTGCAAGTGCGTCTCTGCCAGGTAGCTCGCCGTGTCGGTATCGCCCCTCTTAATGGCCTCGAGAATCCGGCGATGCTGCCGACGAATCGGCTCCCAATCCAAATCCTGCGACACCATACGCAACCAGTTGTATCGCTCAAAATGCGTGTTGATGCTCTTCATCCAATCCCACAACATGTGACGACCGGCAATCTCAAAACACGTCTCATGGAACAGGTTGTCCAGATCGAAAAAGCGACGCGTTTCGCTATGGTCGAGCGACTCGGACTCGGTAAGAATCTGCTCAAGCCGCTGCTTTTGCTCGGGCGAGGCGGCCGAACAGCATTTAATAAGCACGCTTCTCTCGAGCTTCTCGCGCAAGAAACAGGCGTTCTCGGCGCGCTCCATGCTGATTTTTGAGACATAGGTGCCGCTTTTGGGACGCGTTTCCACCAGCTCCTGCTCGCGCAGGCGCACAAAGGACTCGCGAATGGGCGTGCGCCCGATTCCCGTCTCCTTTTCCAGACCAATCGCCGAAAGGCGCGTGCCGGGCTTGAGCTCGGCATAGATAATCTTGGAGCGCAGTGCGTTGTATGCCTGATCTTGCAGGCTCTGATAATGCTGGTGTTGTTCCATAAAGCCCTCGGATGAAGCCCACGGTTTGTCGAATTCCACCACGTAATACTATCGCATCGACACGCCCCAGCTCCCAATCAGTCTTTTTGGGACGGGACTCTTTTAGCTACCCTGGCCCGCAGATCGGCCCCCTTGCCACAAAAGTGGCCCATCTACTACGTTAACACGGATAGCCTCGGCCATACCGAAAACCGTGAAAACAAAACCGCAGGTAGACAGCTTGTCGATTTTCGAAAAAGCCGACTATGGTTGGCCCCTGCGGCTTAAACGTAGTAGATAGGCCCTTTTCGTGACGCAGCACTACCGCACCCCAAATTGGCACCCCGAGCCTGTTATAAGTTGCTGTGAAATACGGACGGTTGATAATCAAGGGTTGATAATGGTTGATAATCAAGGGTTGATAATCAAGGCGCGCTATACGGCTTGCCATATTTCACTATACTTTGCTGTACGTCGCTATACTTTGCTATAACTTGACAATAATCGGCCCGTTACCATCCGGGATATAACGGATCCCAAGCCAACGCTGGCTTGGGGTCCGTCTTGTACCATGGCTCTTTTGGACTATGAGCGCTCGTATTTCGTGGCCCGCCCGGTTCCCTGCCTTACGATTGCATTCCGTTCAAGCAGAGATTCGAGTGCCGCCAACGTCCGCATGCGGCTCAGCCCCGTCTGTTTTTCAATCTCGCTTCGCGACATAATTCGCCCGCCCGACAAGGCATTGAGAACCTGGATCTCTTCCTCGGACCCTTCAAAGGCATCGGTAGCGGGCAATGTGACGGCCACTATGCCGCCGCGAACATCAAAAATTGGTTGATTGATCGAATCGCGATAGACACGTCTAATGCGCGCGATTCCCGTGCCAAATTTCTCGATGTAATCCAGCTTTAAAAAGACCTCGGCGACAATTGGGTTTCTGAGCACGGATATCTGCCCATACAGGTATTGTTCCGTCGTCAAACCGGCAGGCAGTGATCCGGGCGAAGTCACAACAACACGATCGTCGTACAAGGCAATTTGAACATTCGCTCGAACGTCCCACGTCCGATGCACCAAAGCGTTTGCAACAGCTTCACGGAATGCCTCAAGAGAAATTCGATCGGTTTGGACGCGCTCCATCCCTTCGATACGCTCAAAACGGTAGTAGCGTGCAAACATAGCCACCGCCCTGTCCACCTGCTCAATTGCGGATACATTTGTCGCCGTCTCACGGTCCAAGATCACATCCTCGGTATCGCCAAAACGGACGCAGTCGATGCCCGGAAAATCATTCTTATCCGCCAAAATCGCCGCAGCGTTGGTATAGCCATCTTTGCCGAGCAAGCGAAGCGTGCGCATAATATCCGGCGTTAGCTCGGAAATGCCGAGATGTTCAACACACTTATGCTCGAGCGTGTGAAAACTCAAGTCCTGGCGAGCCGACGTGAGCGCGTCGAACGTTACGTTGCTGCCTTCGAGCGTCAGCCTGCCATACTCAAACCGGTCGACCTCCACCGTTGCCGAATCGTTTCGCCTGTAGGCCTTTCCCTTGCTTCGATAGGGTTTGTCCTGGCCCTCATAAACCGTAAGGATTACGGTCCCGCGTTTCTCATCGCGCTCGAGCGTGTAACGGGGAGCGGGATCCAAGCTGTCATTAATCATGTTCTCGATGCGGAGACACTCTGCGACCGGATCTGCAAGGCCGACAGCCACGCCCTCGTCATCAACGCCAAACTCAATCTTGCCCGTCCCGTAGTTTGCATAGGCGCTCACCGTTTTAAGAAACGTCGGCGTAACGCTTTCCTTGTATTCGACTGTAGGGTTCTCTCTAACAACCATATGCACAACCCTCTCGTTTCGTACCATTCATAACCGTATTATAAGACGAAAACCGTTTGCGTACTGATTTATCAAAGACGCAAACGGTTTTCGTCTTTATTTGCGTACGGAATTAAGACGCATAATTTCGCTTTCGTATGGCTCAATACCGGACACAGACTGTTTTCGTCTGTCAATACGCCTGCAATCCAAACGAAAAGAGCCCCGAGCTCGTATGAACTCGGGGCTCTTTGTGCCGCACATCTATGAGAGGAGAAATTCGATGCGTACGGGCGCTACTCCATGAAGCCGCAATGGTGCAATGGGGCCAGATTTACATGCACCAAGTTGGTGCAAAGTAACCTGCCCCCACGCAACAAGGGGTTGACTAGAGCTCGCAGGCAACCTTGTAGCCATCGCCGATGGCATCGCGGATGTTGCCGCACTTGTTGGCATCGCCCAGCACGTGGGTGGCAACACCGGCAGCGGCAAGGTCGTCGGCCAACTTGGTATTGGGACGATAGCCCATGGCGAGCACCAGCGTATCGGCATCGGCGATGGTGTGGGCCTCGCCATCCTTTTCGTAGCTGATGGCATCCTCGGTGATCTCGGTCACCTTGGCCTCGGTCAGCACGTGAACGCCCTTGGAGAGCATGCGCGTGATGAGCACCGCGCGACCGGCACCACCCTCGTTGGCGGCGAGCGTCTTGGTCATCTCGATAACGGTGACGTCGCGATTGGCCGGCGACAGATCGTTGACCAGTGGGGCCAGGTAGTCGGCCGTCTCGCAACCGACGGTGCCGCCGCCCACGATGACAATCTTCTTGCCCGGGAAGGCCTTGCCACCCAGCAGGTCGTCGGCCGTCATGACCTGCTTAAATCCCTGCATGAAGGCCGGGGCGATGGGCTCGGCGCCATAAGCCAGGACAACCTCGTAGCCCGCGTAGTCACGCTGAATGTCCTCGGCCGAAAGCTCGGTACCAAAGACGCACTTCACGCCCGCCTTAGCAAGACGGCGATACTGGTACTTGATCACGCGGGTGAGTTCCTGCTTTGCCGGCGGAACGGCCGCGATGCGCATCTCGCCGCCCGGTTCGTCCTGTTTATCCACGAGCACCACATTGTGACCGCGCTTGGCGGCAATGTAGGCTGCCTCCATGCCCGCAGGACCAGCGCCCACAACCAGTACGTTCTTGGCCTCGGCGGCAGGCTCGTAGCCGGCCTCATCGCGCTCCACGTCCGGGTTGACGGTGCAGGAGATGCGCTTGCCAAACATAATGCCGTTCAGGCAGCGCAGACAGCCAATGCAGGGGCGGATGTCGTCGGCGTTGCCGGCAGCGGCTTTGTTGCAGAACTCGGCATCACACAGATTGGCGCGACCCATCATGCAGATATCGGCAGCACCGTCCTCGATCAGCTCCTCGGCGATCCAAGCCTCGTTGATACGTCCGACGGTGGCGACGGGAATGTTGACGTGCTTTTTGATCTCGCGCGAGCAGGCGGCGTGCGAGGCCTGCTGCGTGCCGGCGGCGGGAATCGCAGAGCCGCGCTTGATGGTGGTGCCGCCCGACACGTGAATCATGTCGACGCCGGCCTTCTCCAGGCGACGCGAGACGTAGATCATGTCGTTGAGGGTCAGGCCACCATCGGTGTACTCGTCACCCGAGATGCGGACGTCGATGATAAAGTCCTTGCCGCAGCGCTCGCGAATCTCGGCGATGACCTCGAGCAAAAAGCGCATGCGGGCGTCGAGCGAGCCGCCGTACTCGTCGGTGCGCTTGTTGTAGAGCGGGGTCAAAAAGCCGCCGAGCATGCCGTGGGCGTGCGCCGCGTGGACCTCGACGCCATCGACGCCAGCCTTTTGCATACGCACGGCGGCGTCGCCAAACTGGTGCGTGAGCTCGTGGATCTCGTCGACCGTGATGGGGCGCGGTGCCTCGCGGGCGTAAGACGGGCCCACAAAGGACGGAGCGATCAGGCGAGGCGTGCCCGGAATGTTAAAGGCCATGTAGGCGGGGTGGAAGAGCTGCGGCATGATCTTGCAGCCGTACTCGTGGACGGCCGCGGCGAGCTTTTCCCAGCCGGGGATAAACGTGTCGTCGTAGCAGCACATGTCACCCGGCAGATAGGTATAGGTGGGCTCGACCGTCACGACCTCGGTGATGATGAGGCCCACGCCGCCCTTGGCGCGGGCACGGTAATGATCGACCAAGTCGTCGGTCACATAGCCATGATCGGCCAGGTTGGTAGATACCGGCGGCATAAAGACGCGGTTCTTGACCTCGGTTGTACCGACCTTGATCGGGCTAAAGAGCATCGGATAGGCGGAGGACTCCATACAGGGTTCCTTTCGTTTGAGCCGCTCGGCGGCAGTTGCTAACGTACATATCGTATCAGCAACTGCCGTATCCGCAGTCAAACATACCCAAACGCCGGTCGGCTAATGAATACCGCGACCCAAGTCTTCGGCGATTTTGTCCACGCCCTTAAGTGCGGCGCACGTCTTTTTGTTGGAGCAATGCCCCGTGCAAACGCCACCCTGAGCGCAGTCGGCGCAGGTGCCCTTGCGGTAGATGCGCACGCATACCGCGACAAACGCAATGCCGATAACAGCCAGTACAACAATATCGATAGGTGCCATAGCAAGCCTCCTCTAGTTAACCACCACTTACTTTACCCCATCTTTCACCTGCCAAAAAGGGACAGGTTTATTTTGGTCGGTTTTATCTGCGGAAACGCCACATCTCAGCTTTTGGTGCATGGGGGTCAGGTTACTTTGCACCAACCCTTCCCCCTTGCACCAAAAAGCCCGGGGGTCGCTGGGACACCCGGGCTCGTGGAAAGGGGCTAATCCTTATTCGGACTTAAGCGGAAACTGCGGCGGAAGCAGTGTTGGTCTCGTCCTCGTCGGTCCATGCGTGTTTGGGCATGGGACGGAAGATCTGGAAGAGCATCGCAACCAGCAGCACGATGGCCACAACCGTCCAGATACCAAACTGCCCAAGAACAAGCAGGTTATAGAACTGGTTGATGAACAGGCCGATGACCCAAGCAAAGGCACACTCGTAGCCGATGGCAATCGCGGTCCACTTACCGGAGTTCATCTGGTTACGGATGGTGCCGATAGCGGCAAAGCACGGAGCGCACAGCAGGTTGAAGGCACCAAAGGCGACGCAAGCGCCCATGGTCGGGAACATAGCCGCAAACGCGGTCCACAGGCTCGGGTCGGTCTCGCCGGCGTCGGCGACAGAGAGCAGCGAGCCGGCGGTGGCGACAACGTTCTCCTTGGCGACGAGGCCAGAGACGGTCAGCGCGGTTGCCTGCCAGGTGCTAAAGCCGAGCGGGGCGAAGATCCAAGCGACCAGGTTGCCGAACATGGCAAGCACGGAGTAATCCATGAACTCCTCGGGGATGCCCTCCATGGAAGGCAGGTAGCCAAAGGCGCCGTTGTAGCTACCAAAGTTGGAGAGGAACCAAACGACGACGGTGGACGCAAAGATGACCGTGCCGGCCTTCTTGATAAAGGCGAAGCAGCGCTCCCACACGTGCAGCGCCCAAGAGCGGATCGCCGGGAAGTGGTAGGCAGGAAGCTCCATAACAAACGGCGTCGGGCGGCCGGCGAAGAGCTTGGTCTTCTTGAGCATGAGGCCCGAGGCAATGACGGCAAAGACGCCCAGGAAGTAGAAGAGCGGGCTGATCCACGCAGCGGTGGTAGAAGAGTCGCCAATGATGGAACCCATGAGCAGGGCGATGATCGGCAGCTTGGCGCCGCAGGGGATGAACGTGGTGGTCATGACCGTCATGCGGCGGTCCTTCTCGTTCTCGATGGTCTTGGTGGCCATGACGCCGGGGACGCCGCAGCCCGAGGACACGAGCATCGGGATGAACGACTTACCGGACAGGCCAAAGCGGCGGAACACGCGGTCCATGATGAAGGCGACGCGGGCCATGTAACCGCAGTCCTCCAAGAAAGACAGCATCACAAAAAGCAGGAACATCTGCGGCACAAAGCCAAAGATGGCGCCCAGGCCGCCGACGATACCATCGCAGACCAGCGAATCGACCAGGCCACCGTCCTCGGTGCCGCCCGCCACGAGGGCGTCGTGCACCACGGTGGTGATACCCGGGACATAGGGGCCGTACTCCGCCGGGTCAATCGAATCGGCAGCGTCCTCACCCACAGCCTCGACAGCCGCATCATACGCATCGCGACCCTGACCGAGCACGTACCAACCGTCGGTGCCGAAGAGCTGGTCGTTGGTGAAGTCGGTCACCGTGCCGCCCAGGGTAGAAACGGCGATGTAGTACACGCAGAACATGATGACCACAAAGATCGGCAGGCCCAGGATACGGTTGGTAACCACGCGGTCGATCTTCTCGGAGGTGCTCATCTTGGCAGGAGCCTTGGTCATGCACTCGTCGATAATGTGGGCAATCACGCCATAGCGCTCGCCGGTGTTGATGGACTCGGCGTCGTCGTCGCAATCCTGCTCGCACTGGGCGACCAGCTGCTCAACGCGAGCGGCCTTCTCCTTGGTGAGGTTGATGAGCTTGCAGGCGTCCGCGTCGCGCTCAAACAGCTTGACAGCGTAGTAGCGACGCTTGTTGGCGGGAACGCTCGCCGGCAGGTTGTTCTCGATGTGGTCCAGAACGTCCTCGATAGAGGAATCGAACTTGTGCTCCGGCACCTGGCCCTTGGAAGCAGCGGACTTCTTAACCTGCTCGAAAAGCTCCTTGATGCCCTTGTTCTTAAGGGCCGAGATCATCATGACCGGGCAACCGAGCTTCTTGGACAGCTTGTCGGTGTCGATCTTGTCGCCGTTCTTCTCGACCAAGTCGGCCATGTTGAGGGCGACGACCACGGGCAGGCCGGTCTCGATAACCTGAAGCGCCAGGTACAGGTTGCGCTCGAGGTTGGTGGCATCGACCACCTGGACGACGACATCGGGCTCGCCGCTCATGAGGTAATCGCGCGAGCACTGCTCCTCGGGGCTGTAGGGGGAAAGCGAGTAGATGCCGGGGAGGTCCGTAATCGTGACGTTCTTGTCACTCAGGAGCTTGGCTTCCTTTTTCTCAACCGTGACGCCGGGCCAGTTGCCAACGTAGCCGTTGGCGCCGGTGATCAGGTTGAAAAGCGTGGTCTTGCCGCAGTTGGGGTTACCCGCCAGCGCGACATGGATCTGAGAATCCGCCATTCAATCCTTCTTCCTTGTGTGCCCGCGCTGCTTTCTCCGCACGGGCTGGATAATGTGCTTCAACATTGCAAATTTAAGTTAGAAAAACCTAACTTTATCTGCATAAATAGTTGCCGCGGGCCCTTACTGGACCTCGACGACGGCAGCCTCCTCCTTGCGGATGGAAAGCTCGTAGCCGCGCACGTTGATCTCGACCGGATCTCCGAGCGGTGCAACCTTAACGACCTTGAACGAAGTGCCCTTGATGAGGCCCAGGTCCATAAGGTGACGGCGAAGCGCGCCCTCGCCGTGAAGCTTGACGATGGTAGAGCTCTCGCCCACCTTAACGTCACCCAACGTCTTCATATTCTTTTCCCCCTTTCAGCTTTTATGAAATGCTGCGAACTAACCGACGGTCATGATGTGCATGGCGACCTTGGTATCGATACCAAAGCGTGCGCCCAGCACGGTGACGATGATATTGGCGCCACTCGAACTCACCACGTGAACCTCACTGCCCTCGACAAAGCCGAGGTCCTTGAGGTGGTGCTTCATGTCCTCATTGCCCTTTACACGAGACACGCGCACGGTTTCGCCCGCTTTCACCATCGAAAGCGGCATGGCCGGCATCTGCGGTCCGCAAGACATGAGTGTGCTCCTAACGTCAGTTCGTCCTCAACATCGACGCAGCAAAAGTTAACCACGTCTATGTTCGCTACAGTAAACTAGCACGTGGTTAACTTTTTGGAAAGGGTCCCCATTCAGTTTTCGGAAAAGTTTCCTATATGAAACAAAGAAGGCACCGCAAAGACTGTCTCTTTGCGGTGCCTTGTCATACCAATTTATGCAACAGAGGGGGCTGCCCCTTTGCCACATTATTGCGGTTAAAGCGAGAGGTTTCTGATCGACGTGACGCAGGAGGCCTCATCCACGCCCGAAACGCGGAACACGATGTCTTCGCCACATTCGCCGTAGAGAGCCATGAGCCCCATCACATCGCGGCCGTCGGTATGGCGATCGCCGATGCTGACCGATACGTTGCTACGATGCTTGGCAATAATGTCATAGAGCAGCGCAACCGGGCGGGCATGCAATCCCAACGGATCTTTAATCGTCTTTGTAAACTCGACCATGTCCCCTCCCACGACGTCGCACATTCGGCCGGCAAACCCAGCCACGTGGTAGTTATTGTAGCGTTAGATGCTTGTCGAGACCCGCCAGAAGCTCAACTGGAAAGTGCGTCCCGTTATTTGGCTGGAGTCTGGGTCGCAGTTTCCCAAAGGGCCCTGTTTGGGAAACTGCGACCCACTCTGGACGCAAATTCCGGGTCGCAGTTTCCGCTGAGCGGCCCTAGCGGAAAGCCCATCCCGCTCTGGGTGCAAATTCTGGGACGCAGTTTCCGCGACGCCCAGTCAACCTATGCCCTCGCAACGCCCGCGCATAAAAAACGAGGGAAGGCACACGTCCTTCCCTCGTTACAAGCAATATGTAGTCGCTTGCCTACATCAGGCGCAGGCTGACGTCCTTGAGCTGGGCGCCACTAACGGCACTCGGGGCGCCCGACATGAGATCGGAGCCGCTGGCCGTCTTGGGGAACGCCATGACATCGCGGATGGAGTCGGAGCCGGTGAGCAGCATGCACACACGGTCCAGGCCCAGGGCGAAGCCGCCCATCGGGGGCGCACCAAACTTGAGAGCCTCCATGAGGAAGCCGAACTGCGACTCGGCGCGCTCCTCGGTAAAGCCCAGGAGCTTGAGCATGGACATCTGCATCTCGGCGTTGTGGATACGCATACCGCCGCCGCCGGCCTCAAAGCCGTCCATGACAAAGTCGTAGGTGCAGGAACCGGCTGCCAGCGGGTCGGCCTCAATCTTGGCGATGTCGGTCTCGGTCGGCAGGGTAAAGGGCTGGTGCTCGGCAGCATAGGCCTTGCGATCCTCGTCCCAGTGGAACAGCGGGAAGTTGACGACCCACAGGAAGTCGTGGCCCTCGCGCTTGATCTCGAGCGCGTTAGCCATGTGGGAACGCATGCCGCCCAGGATCTCGTCGGAGAGCAGGCGCGGGCCGGCGGCGAACATCACAAGGTCGCCGGGCTCGACGTCCATGCGCTCGCGCAGAGCAGCCATCTCCTCGTCCGAGAAGAACTTGACGATGGGGCTGTTGATGGAGCCGTCCTCGCGGAAAGCGATCCAGGCCAGGCCCTTGGCGCCAAACGTGGAGGCCACGCCGGCGAGCTTATCGATCTTGGCACGCGCCCAGGCACCGGCACCCTTGGCGTTGATAGCCTTGACGACAGAGCCCTCCTCGTTTGCGGCAGTCGCAAAGACCTTGAACTTGGAGTTGGCGAAGATGTCGGTCAGGTCGACCAAGTGCATGCCATAGCGGGTATCGGGCTTGTCGGAGCCATAGGTGTCCATGGCCTCCCAGTAGTTCATGCGACGCAGCGGCGTGGGCATCTCGACACCCATGCGGCCGAAGGCATCGGCCAGGACCTCTTCGAGCGCGCTCATGACGTCATTCTGGTCCACGAAGGACATCTCGATATCGACCTGGGTGAACTCGGGCTGACGGTCGGCACGCAGGTCCTCGTCGCGGAAGCACTTGGCAACCTGATAGTAGCGCTCGACGCCACCGACCATGAGCAGCTGCTTCAGAAGCTGCGGGGACTGCGGCAGGGCGTAGAAGTTGCCCGGCTGAATACGGCTGGGAACGATGAAGTCGCGAGCGCCCTCGGGCGTGGACTTGAACAGGGAGGGCGTCTCGACCTCCATGAACTCACGGTTGTGCAGCGCCTCGCGAATGGCAAAGGTAAAGTCGGAGCGCAGCTTGAGGTTGGCCATCATCTCGGGACGACGAAGGTCCAGATAGCGATAGCGCAGACGGGTGTCCTCGCTGGTCTCGATGCCGTCCTCGATCTGGAACGGCGGGGTGACGGACGTGTTGAGCACCTCGGCGTGGTCGGTCAGGACCTCGATCTCGCCGGTCGCGAGCTTGGTGTTGGTGGTCTCCTCGCCACGGGAGCGCACGACGCCGTGGATCTTGATGGGCCACTCGGGACGCATGGTCTCGGCGATCTTAAAGGCGTCGCCGTCGGAGTGCTCGGGGTCGAAGGTGAGCTGCGTGATGCCCTCGCGGTCACGAAGGTCGCAGAAGATAAGGCCGCCGTGGTCGCGGCGACGGCTCACCCAACCGGTGAGGGTGACCTCTTCGCCCACGTTCTCGCGGCGAAGCTCACCGCAAGTACGGGTGTGCATGGAATGCTCGTCGATGGGACGGGTCTGGCTCATACCAGTGATCCTCCTTTATGGATCTGTGCCGCCCCGTGTCGTTCCGGGCGGCGTCGTACAGATTTACCCGGCCTGCGTAAACCGCGCAGCCAGACATGGCGTTCTATGTTATCGCACCTGCGTCGATGTGCCGCGAAAAAGTAGCTCCTGCCCAAAGACTTGACGGAGACGAAACAATTGACGCACCGTGGCCGTCGCCGACGCGCGCCACGTGCGACAATGTGCCCCAATACAACTGCACTCGGAAAGGCCCGCCATGACTGCACGCCTCATCGTTATGGATATCGACTCCACGCTCATCAACCAGGAGGTCATCGACCTGTTGGGCGAGGAAGCCGGCGTGGGCGAGCAAGTTGCACAAATCACCGAACGCGCCATGCGCGGCGAGCTCGACTTTAAGCAGGCGCTCGAGGAGCGCGTGGGGCTGCTTGCCGGCTTGGACAAGAGTGTGTTCGAGCGCACCTTTGAGCGCGTGACGTTTACCCCCGGCGCGCTGGAGCTTGTGCGCTCGGCACACAGCAAGGGCTGGAAGGTCGGCGTGGTAAGCGGCGGCTTTCACGAGGTCGCCGATAAGATCGTGGCCGCCGCGGGCATCGATTTTTGCCTGGCCAACCGCCTGGAAGTCATGGACAGCAAGCTCACCGGCAAGCTGGCGGCAGACATTGTAACCAAGGAGTCCAAGCTCATCCAGCTGCTAGATTGGGCAGTTGAGTGCGGCGTCGATATGGCCCACACCGTCGCAATCGGCGACGGCGCCAACGACATCCCCATGATTCAGGCCGCGGGCACGGGCATCGCGTTTTGCGCCAAGCCCAAGACGCGCGAGGCCGCCCCGTTTGCCATCGACGAGCGCAACCTGATGCTCGCCATGGACATCATCCTGCGCGACTAGTCGATCCGTCTAACAATTGAATCAGTCTGTCCTATAGTTTCCGAACAATTTTGTCTTAGTGTTCGGAAACATACCCTTTGAGTGCTAGACTTTGCGCCGTCGAAGGGAACATATATGGATAAGCGAGATCTTGAGCAATTGCTGAGCGATGTTGCCGGCGGAGCAGTCACCCCTGCCGACGCCCTCACGCGCATCCAAACGGCTCCGACCGCCGATTTGGGCTTTGCGCAGCTCGATCTTTCGCGCGGGGTGCGCCAGGGGGCCGGCGAGGTTGTCTACGGGGCCGGTAAAACCGCCGATCAGATTGCCGCCATTATCGAAGCACTGCGCGATGCCGGCCAGGAGCGCATCCTGGTCACGCGCCTGGATGCCGAAAAAGCCGCGCGCACCGCTGAGCTTCTTGGCAACGGCATCGACCTGGGATATGTCCCGGACGCACAGCTCGCCCTCGTGGGCGGCAAGCCCTCCCCCACCGGCAACGGACGCATCGTCGTCGCCTGCGCCGGCACGAGCGACCTGCCCGTCGCCGAAGAAGCCGCGTTGACGGCCGAGTTCTATGGCAACGAGGTCGACCGCCTCTACGACGTGGGTGTCGCTGGCCTGCACCGTCTGCTCGCGCATGCCGAGGAACTTGCCCAGGCACAGGTGGTCATCGCCATTGCCGGCATGGAGGGCGCACTGGCGAGCGTTGTCGGCGGCCTGGTAAGCTGTCCGGTCATAGCCGTTCCCACCAGCGTGGGTTACGGCGCGAGCTTTGGTGGCGTAGCCGCGCTGCTCGCCATGCTCAACTCCTGCGCCAGCGGCGTTTCGGTCGTCAACATCGACAACGGCTTTGGTGCCGCCTACCAGGCAAGTCTTATCAATCATCTGAGCGCCGGCACGCCCTGCGCCCGTTAAGGAGCATTCCATGTCCAATCATCAGCGCACGCTTATCATCGACGGCACCTCGGGCATCAGCGGCGATATGACCGTCGCGGCCCTGCTCGACCTAGGCGCCAGCGAGGAGCACCTGCGCGAGCAGCTCGCCACGCTGCCGGTCGACGGCTTTACGATCGCCGTCACACGCGTAAGCAAGCATGGCATCGACGCCTGCGATTTCGACGTCCAGCTTGCAGAGGAGCTCGAGAACCACGATCACGATATGGCCTGGCTCTACGGCAACGAAGCAGCTGCCGAGCACACGCACGAGCATGAGCACCACCATTATGATCATGGCGAGCACGCACACGAGCACTGCCACGAGCATGACCACGACCACGAGCATGACCACGACCACGACCACGACCACGAGGGCCACCATCACGCCCACCACCATCACCACCGTTCTTTGGCTGACGCCACCGCCATCATCGATGGCTCGCAGCTAAGCGATGGCGCCAAGCGTCGCGCGCTCGCCATCTTTACCGCGCTCGCCGCCGCCGAGGCCAAGGCCCACGGCAAAACGCCCGAGACCGTCATGTTCCACGAGGTGGGCGCCGTCGACTCCATCGTCGACGTCTGCTCTGTCGCCATCTGCCTCGATGACCTGGGTATTGAGGACATCGTGGTCGAGTCGCTCTCTGAGGGTCACGGTACCATCCGCTGTGCCCACGGTCTCATGCCCATTCCCGTCCCCGCTGTCGTCAACCTGTGCCAGGCGGACAATATCGCCCTCACGCCCGCACCGGTCGCCGGCGAGCTCGTGACGCCCACGGGTGCCGCCATCGTCGCCGCACTGCGCACGTCCGAGCACCTGCCGGCCCGCTACCGCATCGAGGCCGTCGGCTACGGCGCCGGTAAGCGCCCCTACGAGGGCTGCTCCGGCACGCTCCGTTGCCTGCTTGTTCATGTGGATGCATAGCCATGGATGCCCGCAAAACCAAAAGCCGCGCCGCTATTGTCACGGCATTTTCCGAGCTCCTTCGCGAGGAGGACTACGGCAAGATCACCGTCGGCGACATCATCGCGCGCGCTCACGTAGGCCGCGCGACATTCTACGGCCTCTTCAAGAGCAAGGATGACCTACTGTCCGAACTCGTGAGCGACATCTGCACCCACGCCCTCGACGACGATGGCACACCGCTCGATGATCCGCTCGTACAAGTCGAGCATATCCTCAACAACCTCTGGGAACGCCGCCAGGGCGTACGAGCCCTCGTAGCCGGCGCCGGCTCACGCGTCTTCGCTGACTGCTTACGCAAGACCATCATGTCACGAGCAGCCGAAACCGTCCCTACCGACCCCACAGGTCCCGCTGGCACTATGGACCGCAGCTTCCTCCTCCATCACATAGCCTCAAGCTTCGTAGCCACCGTCCAATGGTGGGCCTGGCACAACTTCCAAGCCAACAAATCCAACGTAGCCAAAGACCACCTCTCAGCCATACAGCCCCTCTTCCGCTAAGTAAGAAGCTCATCCCAAAGCATCACCCCAACCCAGAGCGCCACGCATCCCAAAGTGTCAACAACAGCTCAACGCCCCTATCAGCAACAAGCCCCTCCCATCCAAATACAGATATATGTTGGGTTGCTTGCTCGAGCGCAGCAAAGATCCCGCAGCTGGCCGCATGGGGTAACTTCCCAGCGCATTCCGCAGGACGCAAAAAGGCTCGCCGCACGAAGTGCACAGCGAGCCTTTTTGCATGTCCGAGGACGCGCTGGGAAGTTACCCCATGCGGCCAGCGGACAACTATGTAGCCTTCGACTAGAACATGCCCAAGAAGCCATGCACAAACAGCGCGGCCACAATAGCACCGACAAACGGAGCGATGCCAGGAACGAGCAGGCCGTACTTCCAGTTGTTGTCAGCCTTGTTCTTGATCGGCAGCACCTGATAGGCCATGCGAGGACCAAGGTCACGCGCCTGGTTCATGGCGAAGCCGGTGATGCCGCCCATGCCCATGCCAACGGCCCAAACGATCAGACCGACGCAGATTGCGAGCATCAGAACGTTCTCGCCGGCGCGGCTAGCGGCAGCAAGGATGGCGCTGATGAACACAAAAGTGCAGATAGCCTCGCAGAAGAAGTTACGGGCATAGTTCGTACCCTCGGTGGTGGGGTTGGTCGAGAAGATGTTGCGCTGGGCAATGGGGTCGACGACGCCCTCGGAAGCCTTGAACTCATCGGCATACATCAACCAAGCGATTACGGCGCCCACAAAGCCGCCGAGCATATCGGCAATCATGAAGGGGATGCAGCTGCTCCACGGCACCAGGCCGACGATGCACTGGGCAAGCACCATGGCGGGGTTCATGCACACGGCACCGCCAAAGACAAACAGGCAGACCGAGATGCCAAAAGACCAAGTGGTGATGGCAAACATGTGGCCGGAGCCCTGATACTTGGTGCCCTTGAGCACCGTATCGCAGTGCACGCCCACGCCAAAGATGATCATGAGGGCCGTTGCGCCGAATTCGCAGAGGAGTTTGGTAAGCATAAAACCTTATCTTTCTTGTCGGTTAAAAACGATTCGTTTAGGCCGCGCACTAGTGCTGCGCAACAACAACGCCCAGGCCATCGGGAATGACGGCAACCTTGGCATCGGCACCCTTCATCTCAAAGGCGAGCTTGAGCGCCTCCTCGATAGTGTTGACCGGCGTCATGTGCATATCCTTGAGCATCTGGTGATCGCACAGGTCGGTGACCATGATCACGGGGTGATGCGCCAGGATGCGGGCAAAGATCTGGCTCGTCCACTGG
The DNA here is from genome assembly GCA_900552395.1 of uncultured Collinsella sp. Taxonomy (GTDB): domain Bacteria; phylum Actinomycetota; class Coriobacteriia; order Coriobacteriales; family Coriobacteriaceae; genus Collinsella. Next base: position 46,242 of record URZJ01000001.1, read on the forward strand.
TCGGGCAGGGTCTCGTCCTTAGGACGGTCGATGCAGGCGCGCTCAAACTCCGCCGGATCGTTGTCGGCGATGTTGTGATAGAAGCCCTCGCCACCGTGGCCGTCGGCACAACCGGCGACGTCGATGATCACGCCGCCCTCGGGAAGCGTGGCCTCGGCAGCGCACATGCCCTTCACAGCCTGATAGATGTTCTGATCGAGGGGGTAGCCACCGTTGGTGGTGATGGCAATCTCGCACTCGACGGGCTCAACGCCGGCAAGGCTCTTCACGAACTCGCAGCCGGCCTCGTGCGCCTTGTGGATATCGCCGGCAAAGGAGCCGATGACCTCGTGCTTGCCGTTAAGCACCACGTTAAGCACAAAGGCAAGGTGAGCCATCTCGGCGGCGGCGAACATGTCCTCGCTCACGTGGTTGTGGCACAGGTTGCCGGCACGCGAGTGGGAATCGTTCACAAACTGACCGTTGTGGTTGTACATGATGGTCTTGTAGCTGGCGATGCCGGGCAGGACGGACTTGCGGCTACCAGAGAAACCGGCAAAGAAGTGCGGCTCAATAAAGCCCTCGGCAAGCAGCAGATCGCAATCGGCGGCAATCTTGTTGATGATGCACTCGCCACCAGAAGGCAGGGTGCCGATCTTTTTCATCATGCTGTCGTCAGTCGCGACGTGCATAACGATTTCCTCGTTAGCAACGATCTCCTCGTCATACTTATTGACGAGCTCCTCGTGCGTCGACGGACGGTGCATGCCCGTAGCAACCAGAATGCGAACGCGTGCCTCAGGCGCAGCGGAGTGGATGTGATGCAGCAGAATAGGCATCGTCACACGCGAGGGGACGGGACGCGTATGATCGGAGCTAATGATGACAATATCCTTCTTGCCAGCACAAAGCTCCTCGAGCGAAGGCGAGCCATAAGGGTTGGCAAGCGACTCCTCCACCAGCTCTTCCTGCGATTTCGTGGTCTTAAACTCGTTTTGATGACCTTCCATCACACCCGCGAAGTTCTTATCCTCGAGTTCCAGATGCAACGTCTTGTGGTCAAACGGCAGTTCACATTCAAACAATGACGAGCGCCCTCTTCCTTTCAACTGACACACTAGATAAACCGTTGGAAGGATACGCCGCTCACCGAAAAACACCACCGTCCACCGACTCATTAACACAACGTTCATATTTGACCCACAACAAAACAACCGCGATCCCAAACGGGACCGCGGCCGCTACAGTCGTAAATCGAGAAGCGCCACATGCATCTCAATCCCAATCGATAAGACGCGAGGCGCGAAGCGCCAAACGCGCCGCCGGGACAAGCCCCATCCAAAACGCGCGAAGCGCGCCATTATTCCCCCAGCCAGTAATCCACCGAAGACCGGACATCGTAGGGCCCGCCATCAGCTTACTTTTAGGCACACTCCGCAGGACGCAAGAAGCCCTCGCCGCA
>URZJ01000002.1 GCA_900552395.1 uncultured Collinsella sp.
CCGCCACTCGTCCAGGAGGCCGCCGCGACGAGCCCCTAGATCTTCGCAAGCTCCTCGGAGATGACGCGGCAGACGTCCTCAGCCTGAGGCATCACGCCGTACATCTCGAAGAAGCCGTGGTCGCAGCCGCGATAGCGAATCGCGGTGACGTCAACGCCCGCATCCTGCAGCCTCTTCGCGAATAGCTCGTCCTGATAGCGCAGGTAGTCATACTCGGAAGAGATGATGACCGTGCGGGGGAACGCGCTCACGTCCTCCGCGAACAGGGCAGACACCCTCGGGTCGAGCATCTCCTCCGCATTGCCGTTGGTATACATCACTGGCAGGTCGTCGTTGGCGTTGCGGATGCGATCCACCCTGCTCAGAGCCTCGGCCCTCTGGTCGTTCACGATCTCATAGAGGTCATAGGACCATTCCTCCGGAACAGGGCCGCCGTCGACGAGCGGATACAGCTCGGCCACGAGCTTGATCCTGTCCGCATGGGACCCGTCGAGGACGACGGCGTTGGTCAGGCTTCCGCCCGCGGAGTCGCCAGCCACGGCGACCCGCGTCGCGTCGACACCCAGCTCATCCGCATGCTCGACAAGCCAGTCGAGCGTCTTCACGCAGTCCTCGACGCCACCCGGGAACATCGTCTCGGGAGACAGGCGGTACTCCGGGTAGATCGCGACGCAGCCCGTTCGCTCCGCGATGTCGCGCAGGCAGTTCTCGTACTGGCCAATGTTGCCCACCATGAAGCCGCCGCCGTGGATGAACACGAGCGCGGCGGAGCCGCACCCGTGGCCCTCGGGCGTGAAGACGTGCAGGGGAATGCCCCTGTCGCCAAAGTTCATGACGACGGTCTTCTTGGCGACGTTCGAGCCCCTCACGACATGGGTCTCCTTGTTGGGAGCGGAGCGCCACGCGATCACGTCCACCGGCCCCGCCGGCGCCGGGCCGGCGGCGAGCTTCGCATGGGCGCGCGCGTAGACGCGCGGATCGAGCACGCGCTCGCGCTCGTCTCCCGGCACGGGCTTCAGCAGGAGCTTCAGCCCGTTGGGCTCCACGACCTCCCTAGATCCACGCTCAAGCACTTCAAGCTCGGAAGTGGGGTACTTCCTCTCCTCGGTGCCCATGGCTAGCCGATCTTCAGCTCGTCAAGCTTGGCGTCAAGCTTGGCCATCTCATCGGCGGAAAGCTCCCACTCGAACGTCTCGCAGTTCTGAATCGCGTGGGCGTCCGTGCGCACGCCAACGAGCGCGGTGCCCACGTACTCCTTCTGGGTGCTCCAGTTCACGGCGACCTGTGCCACGGGCTTGTCATGAGCCTCGGCGATCTCGTCCATGACCTTGAGCAGCTCCTGGACGCGCGAGAACTTGGGCTCCTGGAAGTAGTCGTAGAAGCCGCCACGAACATCGCCCTCCTCGAACTTCGGCAGCTCGCGGAACTTGCCCGACAGGATGCCCGCGCCAAGGGAGCCATAGGTGAAGGAGTCGATGCCACGCTCGTAGCCCCACTTGATAAGGTCCTCGGAGGAGCGGTCGACCATGGAGTAGGGCGGCTGCTGGACGTCGACCTGAGCGACCTTCTCGCACTCCTCGATCATCTCGGTCGTGAAGTTGGAGACGCCGATGTGGCGAATCTTGCCTTGCTCCTTGAGGAGCTGGAGGGCGCACATCGTCTCGGAGAACGGGGTCTTGGCGTCGGGCCAGTGCACGAAGTAGAAGTCGATGTAGTCGGTGCGGAGATTGCGCAGCGAGCTCTCGACCTCCCTCATGATGTTCTTGAACGAAGAGTCGCGGTCATAGCCGGCGGCGCTGGTGATCAGGCCAACCTTGGTCGAGAGCAGGTAGCTCTCTCGGTCGACGCCCCTGAGCGCGTTGCCGACGACCTTCTCGGACGCGCCGTTGCCATAGCACGGCGCGGTGTCAATGAGGTTGACGCCGTGATCGAGCATGGTGCGGATGGCGGACATGCTGGCGGCGTCATCGTTCTCACCAAAGGAGTCGCCGCCGATCGCCCAGGTGCCCACGGCGAGCTGGGAGACGTCAACGTCGGAGTTCTTGAGGTGCGTGTAGCGCATATTCTCTCCTTCTAATGGGGCAGCACGCGTCGAATGTCCTCGATCGCGTGCCGCCAGGAATTGCCTTGAACAGGCTTCGGATGATCCGGAAACCGCCTTACACGATGCCCACGAGGCCGAGGACGAGCGCCAGAACCATGATGCCGACCAGGATGATGTTGACGTTCACGTTCTTCTTGCGCAGGAGCCAGAGGACGACGAGCGTAAGTCCCAGAGGCACGATGCCCTTGAAGATCGAGTCGAGGTAGGTCTGGATCATGACGGGGTCGGAGTCCTGAACCGGAATGGACAGGATCGTGTTGAATTGGACGTTCGCCGCGGTCATGGCGCCGATCATCACCAGGCCGATCGTGGAGGTCGCCTTGGTGATGAGCTTCATGAGACCACCCTCGTACATCTCGGAGATGAAGTTGGTGCCCATGCTGAAGCCGAGGTAGGTCATGAAGTATCGGCAGAGGATAGACGGGATGTTGTAGATCAGCAGGAACATGATCGCGCCGAGGGGCGAGCCGCTCATGGCGAGGTTAATGCCGATGCCGGCGGCGATAACACGCAGGACGCCCCAGAAGATTGCGTCGCCGATGCCGGACATCGGGCCCATCAGGGAGACCTTGATACCGTCGATGGACTCGGTGTCGAAGTCTTCGTGCTGCGAGTTCTCCCTCTCCATGGAGGCGACGAGGCCCATGGCGAACGTGCCGACGTTCTGGGTAATGTTGTACCAAGTCGTGTGACGCTTCATGGCGTCGGCACGAGCCTCGGGGTCATCGGCGTAGTAGCGGTTAAGCGCGGGCTGGACGGAGTACAGCCAGCCGTCGGCGCCAGCCTTGACGGAACCGCCGGCGCAGGAAGCGAACACGGAGAAGGAGCGCAGGAAAATGCTGTTGAGCATCTTCTTGTCTTCAGGGCTCACATTCTTGGTCAGGTTGCTCATGCGAAGAAATCCTCCTCGTCGCTGGTTACAGAGTCGCCGGAAACGGCCTGGGTGGCCACTCCCTTCTTGGTGAGATCGAAGATCTCCTTGTCGCGGAGGGCGGAGGCAACCGCGATGATGACACCGAGAACTGCGATGGCGATCATCGGGAGGCCGAGGTACTGGTAGAGCGTAAAGCCCAAGAAGAAGTAGATGCTGAGCTCGGTGCTCCACAGCATCTGGAGCAGGAGCGCCATACCAACGGCGGGCAGGAGGGCACCCACGGCGTTGAGGCCGCTCATGACATTGGCCGGAATCTGGTTGACAATGGCGGCAACGGGCTCGGCGCCAAGGTAAACGCCGAGGAAGGCGATGAGGCCAAAGGCGGCGTACTTAACGAACCAGAGAACGAAGTGCTGAAGCGCGAGGCCCTTCTCGTTGCCCTCGGCGGCCATCTTGTCAAAGGTGGCTGCGAAGAACGCGAGGAACACGTTGTTCATGAAGATCGAGAGAAATGCGGTGACGACGCCCACGGGAACGGCCAGTGTGATGGCGGCACCCTGGTCGATACCAGCGCCAACGGTGAAGGCGACGGCGAGGGCGGTCGCGGTAACAGGCTCGGCGGAGATAGCGCCACCAATGTTAACCGCGCCCATGAAGATCGCCTCGAGAGAGGCACCGATGATGACACCGGTCTTGACGTCGCCCATCAGGAGGCCCGCAACGAGACCTACCACGAGAGGACGCTCGATCATGCACTGACCGAGAACCCAGTTGCCGCCGTAGCAAATCAGCACGGTCAACCAGGCCATTATTGCCAACCCAACCATTTGACTTCCTTTCTTTCATTTCATTTGGCCGCCTGGCCAAATCCCCTTATTTCCCCGCCGCCTCGATCAGACTCTTGAGAGGAGTCTTGGGATTGGACGGGATAAGCTGATGGAAAACCGGAATACCCTGCTCGCAAAGCTCCTTCGCGGCCTCGAGCTCATCCGGGTTGAGCATGATCGTGGAGTTGAGGGCGACCTTGCTATCCGGATCGGACTTGTCGAAGCGGCCGACGTTGGCAACGTTCACGCCCTCAATCTTGCCCGGCGCGCCCTTAACGAGCTCAAGCACGTCACGCACGCAGTTGGTGAGCGCGAAGATGCGCATGGAGTCCGCGCGCGGATCGTTCGCGATGCGGCAGGCATCCGGAACGTCCTTGACGAGGAGTTTCTGGCCCGCCGGCGTACCCATGGAAAGCGTCATGCGAAGGGCGTCGCTCTCCACGGCGTGCTTGTTGGCGACGATGATCCTGGTGGTGTTGAGCTCCTTGGTCCACACCAGGGCGACCTGTCCGTGAATCAGACGGTCATCGACTCGAACCTGAACAATCATTGCTTCCTCTCTCTACTTGTTAGTACTCTCTAATCAAAGAAGTCTCCCTCGGACTCCTCGTTGTCCGCGGCCTTGCTCGGAGGCTCGACGACCTGCATCGTCGCCCTCGCCAGCTCGACGCTCTGCTTGATCGAATCTGCCGTGACCGGCTCGGCGCCGAGGAGCGTCTCGATCACGAGGCCGAGGTTCATACCGGTGACGTGGACGATCCCGCGCTTCTCCGGCTCCATAAGGACGACCTTCTGGAAGACGGAACCACCGTAGATGTCGGTGAAGATGATGGCCTCGTCCTCAGGGCCCACCGAGTCAATAAAGGCCTGGATGCGAGGGGTGAAATCGGAGTCGTCCACGTAGCAGTCAACTGCCTCCACCATGTCCGCCATGCCGGTCAGGATTCCGATCGAGCTCCTGATTCCGCTTGCGAGGTGGCCGTGCGACGCGATAAGAACTTTCTTCATCGAGTCTCTCCTAGAGCGAATAGTGGTTGGGGTTCAGAAGCTGGATCTTGCTGACGACGAACGCGCGCATGTCGGGGGCGGCGTCCATCAGGAGGCCTATGCCGTTGCCGTCGTTCTTACCGGAGTTGATGTCCTTCTCGAAGGCGCGGTACATGGAACGGAAGTACTCCGTGGCGATGTTGAACTTACTCATGCCGAGGTTCACGGCCTCCTGGAGCTGCTCGTCGGGGATGTCGGAGCATCCGTGCATGACGAGGGGGACGCTGACGGCCTCCCTGCAGGCCTTGATGCGCTCCATGTCGAGGTTCGGGACCTTGACATAGGGGCCGTGGGCATTGCCGACGGCGATGGCGAGCGAGCCGCAACCGGTGCCCTCGACAAACTCCTCGGCGAGGTTCGGGTCGGTGTAGTGGTCGCTGTTCACGAAGTCGTTGGCGTCAGAGCCGTTGCCGACATGGCCGAGCTCGGCCTCGATGTCGACGTCGAAGATCTTGGCGACCTGGACGACGTCCTTCGTGAGCTGGAAGTTCTCCTCATAGGGAAGTGAGGAGCCGTCGACCATGACGGATGGGAAGCCGGCCTTGACGCCCTTGACGGCGATCTCGTAACCAGCGGAGTGATCCTGGTGGACGGCGACGGGCACGCTCGCGCGCTCGGCGTAATAGCGGGCGGCGAAGGCGATGATGTCGAGGGCGCAGTGGTCCTCGAAGCCAGGCCAGTACTGGATGATGATGGGCATGTGCTCATCCTCGGCGGCCTGGATCGCATAACGGATGGTCTCCGTATTGATGACGTTAATCGCGGGCACGCCATAGTGGTGCTCGGTCGCATGTTGAAGAAGCTCGTTGACCTTGATGAGTGACATCTTTGTCTTCCTTTCACCTGAATAATCATTGGATCGGACAGTTCTCAGCTCGTCAGCTGGTTGAACACGAAGCGAAGCGCGAGGCAGGCAGGCGCTTGCGAGGCGCGGTGGAGCCTATGCGGCCGCCTGGCCCTCAGGCTGCGGCGCCGCGCTTCGACGCCATAGCACGTACGCCACAAGAGCAGCGACTGCAGCAATCGTTGAAGCGAGGGCGAAGGCCAGGAAACCCGCGTGCGTGCCGAGCGCATCGCACGCCCAACCGCCAAACAGGTTCGCAACCACGACGGACAGACCGCTCTGGACCATCGCGAAGGCGCTCTGACCTCGAGCGCGACAATCCTCGTAAGTGTGGTTGGCAATGTAGGTAACGCAGGAGTAGTAGACGGTCATGTAACTCACGCTCTGCAGCAGCTGGCCGCAGACCATGACCGGGACGATGCCGGTGCCCACAAGCACGAGCCTGAGCGCCGCCATGAAGCAGGAAAAGATCAGGAGGTTCATCTCGCCGAAGCGCCTGACCAGCTTGGAGGAAACGAGCAGGATGGGGATCTCGCTCGCAGCGGAGACCGCACTCAGGACGCCCACGAGGTTCTGACCCTCGCCAAGCTCGACCGCGTAGCGGCCCAAGAACGCCCCGATGAAGCCAATCGCGGCCGAACTGATGAAGGCGAAGACCAAGACGAAGGCGATCTCATTGCTGGTGAACAGCGAGAGGAGGCCCTTTCCGTGGGAGACCTTGGGATCGTCCGCGGCATTGGCGCGAATTCCCGCCTCGGGGAGGCGCCACATGTGAGCCGCGAAGACCACCAGCGCGGCGGAGACCACCGTGAACTGGATTTGAGGAGCCATGTCGAGCAGCCGACCGACGATCAGGACGACGATGGCATAGCCGATAGTGCCACCCATGCGAATGCGAGAAAAGTCCAGGCCAGAGCGATCCGCGAGCTCGATGACGAGGGAGTCGCTCAGGGGCAGGAGCCCCGAGAAAAACGCCGAGAATGCAAAGGTTACGAGAAGGACCGGGACGAACGTCGACGCCAGGTAATACAGCGGAGCGAGTACCGCCGCCGCAAGGCAGAGGGCCACGATGACCGCGCGGCGGCGCCCGAGCTTGTCGGCGATCGTCGACCAGAGCGGCTGGATGGCGAGCGCACACACCGGGGTCGCCGCGAGGAGAATGCCGGTCTGGGCCGCGCTGAGGCCGAGGCTCGTGTAGTGAGCGGAGAGAAACGGCGAGTACACGCCCGCGCAGACCCAGTAGAGTACGTTCGCGAAGAACAGCGAAGTCATGCTTGCGTTTGTCTTGGCGTTGTGCATCGTGCTTCTCCCTTCTTGCTCGCCGGGTGCCTGTCTGGGCTTCGAAGTGATTCACCATCTAGCGTGAAACGGAGTTGCGAGGCGTTGAAACAATGTTCTGTTGTTTCATCGTTTTCGTGCCGTTGTTTCACGGCTCATAAGATAGCAGCTCAAGCTGAGATTGCGCCGAGGAAGTACCGATTTACCGTGAACGGTAGGAAATCAGCGGTGAAACGCTATTTCACCGCTGATGAAACATATTGCTTATTTTTCACCTCTCTTGACCTAAGATACAAAGCAAGCTAGGACCAAGGAGTAACCATGGATAAGACAGGAGATGTGCTCAGCCACATCTGCGCGGTCATGAGCAGCCTATCCCCCTCGGAGAAGGCAATCGCAACGTATGTGCTCGACCACCCGTCGGATGTCGCAACGATGACCGTCCGCGAACTCGCCGCAGAAACCGGTACGTCACCGGCGTCTGTTTCGAGATTCGCAAGGACGCTTGACTACCGAACCTATTCGGACATGCGTCTGGCGCTCGGCATATCCATCAGCAGGGCATCCGGCGAAGAAAAGGCCACGGACGGCAGGATTACTCTGGACGACGTCGAGGGCTCCATCAAGTACGTCCTGTCTCACAAGGTCAAGGAGCTCTCCCAAACCGCCTCGCTCATTGACTCCGATGACTTTTCGGCAGTCGTCAATCTGCTCCACAACGCCAACCTCGTCCTGATCGCGGGCGTCGGCAACTCGATTAACATGGGCGTAAACGCGGCGTTCAAGCTCTCGCAGGTTGGAGTCAGAGCGTTTTGCCCCAGTACCACCGAAGCCATGGTCTCCGTCGCAACCAGCCTCAAGGAGAATGACGTTCTGCTCGTCATTTCGACGTCCGGATACTCGAAGCGCCTCGTCAACATATTCGACTCTGCCGAGGATTCGAACACCCCCATCATCATGATCACAGACAACCCGGATACGCCGCTCGCGAAGCGTGCCACGCATATCATCCGAGCCATCTCGCGAGATCAGGCCATCACCGGAACCGAGATCGCCTTCTCGCACAGCTCGATCAACTTCGTCATCGAGCTGCTGTTCCTCTTCCTGACCTCTTGCTGGGATGACCCGGTAGAGTTTAACAGGATCATCTCGAAGAATCTCATGGGAGACAAGCAATACAGCTAGGACGACGCACGCCGGCGCACCGATGCCCAGACCGAAACGGGAGGACCCCTTGATAAAGCTCATCCTCGCAGACATGGATGGGACCCTGTTGCCGTTTGGCTCAAGGGTCGTATCGGAGCGCACGCACAGCGCGATTCTTTCGGCGCTCGATGCGGGCATCGCGTTCGGCCCCGCAAGCGGGCGCGACTACGCCGACCTGGCCGATGCCTTTGACGGCGACGCGCGCTGTTTCTCGACCGGCATCATGGCCAACGGAAAGAAGGTCTTCTCCAGCGGCGAACTCGTGTTCAAAAAGACGCTCTCGACGGAGGCCCTCGTCAAGCTCGATAGCGCTGTACGCCCCTACGCGGGGACGTCACTCTGGCTAGTCGCCGATGTCGATGAGACAGGCAAGCGCTGCGAGCAGTTCCTCTGCGCCGTCGAGCCTGGCGACGAATTCGCCCTGGAAGTCGTTAAGGACTCCGGAAGAGACATGGCGCTCGGAGACGTGCCCACGAACCGTGACGTCATAACCGCCGGCATCTTCGTCAACGTCAGCTCCGCCCCGACGGAAGTCGTTCGGAGTCGATGCAAGGAAGCCTGCCCAGAACTTGATTTCCCCTCGCCCGTCCCATTCTTCCTCGATGTTGTTCCGGCTGGCTGGAGCAAGGTAAACGGACTCGACGCGCTTCTCGGCAGCCTTGGGGTCACGCTGGACGAGGTCGCTTTTATCGGAGACTCGGAAAACGACGTGACGCTCCTCGAAAAGGTGCCGAACTCCTACGCAGTCGCGGGCGCGATGCCAGAGGCGAAGGCCGCGGCCCATCACCTGATCGGGAACGCAGCCGAGGACTCCGTCGCGAAGCTCATCGAACAGATTGTCCAGCAGCGAGGCTAGGGTTCCGCCAGCGTGGCATGCGCCGCGTGCCTCGTCATCCGTTCGTGGCGCGCTACCTCGTGACGATCCAGAGCGTGGCCATCGTCGCGACGCCGATGCCTACGATGAGCGCGGCCCACAGGACGCGGACCACGGGGTTCATGTCGCCCGTCACCACCATGTCGTTCGCGTGCCAGAACCAGCTCTCGTTTCCCTTGCGCATGATGCACTCCCTTAGCCTCGATTACGCCATCTATGGCCGAGCAATCGCAGGTCACGTGCCATAGATTTGCCCTACGCCCAGCTTTCAGTTCTGTAAGGCGGCGGGAGCCTGTGCGAGGCCCCGAGTCCTGAGGCCGTTGCAATGAAAATGGGAATCAAGGGGCACGCATCAATCATATGGGTTCCTTTCGAGGGCGATGGCAAACGAAGCATCCATCATATAATGGAGCGACGCAACCAGAGAGGTCACCCATGGAATTTTATGCAAGCTGCCCCGAGGGCTTTGAATCCGCACTCGCCGACGAGCTCAAGTGGCTCGGGCTTTCGCATGTCCGCCGCCTGAAGGGCCGCGCTACGTTTGAGGGCGAGCTCGAAGAAGGCTATCGCGCCTGTCTGTGGTCGCGCCTGGCGAGCCGCGTGTTCGTGGTACTCGGGCGCTTTGAGGCGCAGGATGCCGATGAGTTGTACGACGGCGTTTACGACATCGCCTGGGAGAGCATCGTCCGCCCCGGCGCCACCATTGCCATCACTGCCCGTGGTGTGACCGAGCAGCTGCGCAACACGCGCTTCTCTGCCCTGCGCGCCAAGGACGCATTGTGCGATCGCCTGGCCGAGACCACAGGCCGTCGCGCCGATGTCGATGCTGCCGACCCCGATGTCCACCTGCTGCTTTCGCTACGCCAGCGCCGTGCGAGCATAAGCCTGGACCTTTCGGGTGACCCGCTGTTCAAACGTCTGCCGCCCGCAGCGACCCGCGCCGGCGAGGGCACTCACGTGCTGCGCCCCGACTACGCCGCCCTGGTGCTGGCACAGGTCGGCTGGACTGCACTGTGCAGGCACGAGCTGACGGCCGACGATTACGAGAACGAAGCCCTGCCCACGCTGATCGATGCCTCGTGCGCCGGCGGCGGTCTGCTGCTGGAGGCCGTGAACATCCTGACCGACCGCGCCCCGGGCGCCGCACGCGAGCGCTGGGGCTTTGAGGGCTGGCAGCTGCACGATGCCGCCCTATGGGAGCAGTTGCTTGCCGAGGCACGCGGGCGCGAGGCGGCAGCGCGTGAGCGCCAGGCGCGCATCGTGGCCGCGGACATCGACCCCGCCGCCCGCAAGACCGCCGAGCGCATGGTCAAGTGCGCCGGTTACAAGCGCTTTGTCGATTTTTGCGCCGCCAAATCTGCCACCGTACTGGACCACGCGGGCGCCGTCGCCGGTGCCGCCCTCGTCGCGGATACGACCGAGACACCGCTGTCGCTTATGCATGACGCCATGACGCTGGTCGGTGAGCTGCGTCGCGCGCCCGAGCTTACCGCCGCGCCGGTCGCCGCCCTCACCCGCGATGGCCTTATGGCCCGCGCGCTCCATGCCGAGCCCGCGCGCTCCATTGCCGTCATGCCCAACAACGAAGAGGCGACTATCGAGGTTTGGCCCTCGCTCGACCACGCCGCCGCAGCGTTTGAGGCTGCGACCAGCGCGGATGCCGAGGCCGAGGTTGCGGATGCCAACGAAGTCAACGATGAGGCCGCAGCTTCTGCCATGCCCGAACCTGCCGCCACGCTCGACCTGGGCGACGGCAAGCCGCTGCCCGTGCTCATCCCCGAGTCTGAGCAGTTCGCCAACCGCCTGCGCAAGAACGCCCGCCTGCGTCGCAAATGGGCAAAGCGCGAGGGCGTGAGCTGCTACCGCGTCTACGATGCCGACCTGCCCGACTACTCCGCCGCCATCGACCTGTACGAGGGCTGCCCGCAGACGCCGGGCCGCTGGCTCGTCATCGCCGAATATGCCGCACCCAAGACCATCGATCCTGCGCTGGCCCAGGCCCGCATGCTCGACATCTTGGCCATCGCGCCGCGCATCCTGGATGTTCCGGCCGAGCACGTGCACGCCAAGGCCCGCATGCGTTCGCGCGGCGGCTCGCAGTACGGTAAGCAGGGCGCCGGCAAGGGCGGCTCGGGCGAGCGCGCCAACATCGCGCGCCGTCGTCTGCCGCTCATCGAAGAGGGCGGACTCACCTTTGCCGTCAACTTTGACGACTATTTGGATGTGGGCATCTTCCTGGATCATCGCGTCACGCGCAACCTGGTGCGCGAGCACGCCAAGCAGGCGCGCCGCTTCCTCAACCTGTTCGCCTATACCGGCACCGCCACCTGCTATGCGGCAGACGGCGGCGTCGAGGAGACCGTGACGGTCGACCTCTCCAACACCTACCTGGACTGGGCCAAGCGCAACATGCGCCAGAACGGCTTTGTGGGGCCTCAGCATCATTTTGTGCGCGACGACGTGCTCGCCTGGATTCGCGACCAGCGCCAGACGCGCAACCGCTGGGACCTGATCTTTGTCGACCCGCCCACGTTCTCGAACTCGTCCAAGATGGGCCGCCGCACCTGGGATGTCCAGCGCGACCATATTGAGCTGTTGGCCGGCGTATCTCGCCTGCTCGCACAGGGCGGCCATGCCATCTTTAGCTGCAACCTGCGCGGCTTCCGCCCCGAGACGCGCAAGCTCGCCCGCGCGGGCGTAGTGCTGGAGGACATTACGGCACAGACCATCCCCGAGGACTTCGCGCGCAACCAGAAGGTGCACCACTGCTATATCGTGCGCCGCCTGTCCATCGAGGACGCCATGGCCGAAGTCGGCTTTAGCGCCGAAGAGATCGCAGAGCGAACCGAGGAGCTGCGCAACCCCGAAGCCCGCAAGCCCCGTGCGGCAGTACCCACGCACGCGCAGGCCGGCCATGGCAAGCCCAACTTTGCCGGCAAGCCCTCCCCCGCCGGCAAACCTAAAAAGAAGAAGTTCTACGCCAGCAAGCCCAAGGGCAAATAACAAAGTTGCGGTGGAATGCGGACTGTTTTGCCTGGAATTAGGCAAATATAGACCGTATTTCACCGCAACTCATATTGGGATGGCGGATGCCGACCTATCCCTGGATGACCAATCGGTAACCAATACCCACGTGCGTCTGGATATAGCGCGGATGCGCGGGGTCGGACTCGATCTTCTTACGCAACGTGCCCATAAAGACGCGCAGACTCGCCAGGTCGCTCTTGGTCGCCGTACCCCAAATCTCGTGCAAAATAAACTGGTGCGTGAGCACCTTGTCGGCATTATGGGCCAGCAGGCACAGCAGTTTGTACTCGATCGGCGTCAGATGCAGTTCCTCGCCATCCATCGTGGCGATGCCGGCATCAAAATCGATATGCAGCTCACCGGTATCGAACGAGCCCTCGGAGACAACGCCGCCCGTCTGCGCATACGAAAGGCGCCTGAGCGTCGTGCGAATGCGCGCGAGCAGCTCCTCGACCGAAAACGGCTTGGTCAGATAGTCGTCGGCGCCGGCATCGAGCGCGCGGATCTTGTCCGCGTCCTCGCTGCGCGCCGAAACCACGATGATCGGCATGCCCGACCACGCGCGCACCGACTCCACCACCTTGACGCCGTCCATATCGGGCAGGCCCAGATCGAGCAGCACAATGCTCGGCGCCTGCGACGAAGCGGCGGCGATGGCGGCGTGGGCGGTCTCCACAGCCATATGGCGCAAACCGTGCGCCTCGAGCGCGGCGACGATAAGGTTGCGGACGGCGGGATCGTCCTCAACGACCAAGATGAGCGGTTTCACGGCAGAGTTCGGCACAGCGCTACTCCTTATCAAACGAAACGTCGGCGGCGGGAAGCTCAATCGTAAAGACCGAACCGTGCGGGTCCGCCGCGGTAACCTCTATGCTACCGCCATGTGCCAGCGCAATGGAGCGGCAGAGCGAAAGCCCCAAGCCCACACTGCGGCAGCTGTCGGCCAGGCCATGGTTGGCGGTGTAGAACGACTCAAAGATCCGCTCGCGGTCCTCGGGCGCGATGCCCGGGCCGTCATCGGCCACCGAGCACGCCACGTATCCATCATGGACGCCAATCGAGATCACGATATGCGAGCCCGCAGGCGTATAGGCGATGGCGTTGTTCACCAGATTGACCACCAGCTGCACCATCAGGCGCGCGTCGACGTTGACGAGCGCCGGCTCATCGCACGCCACCACCTTAAGGTCGTGCTCGCGCACGGCCGGGTTCACGTGGCGCAGCGCCTCCTCGACGATATCGTCCATGAGCTCGAGCGTGGTCGACAGGCGCATACCGCCACCCTCGAGCTTGGTGATGGCGAGCAGATTCTCGACAGTGGCGTTGAGCCATTGTGCATCCGAGCGAATGGATAGGAGCATGCCGCGGCGCGTCTGGTCGTCGAGCACGGCCGTACCGGTCGAACCCTGGTCGAGCAGCACGTCGGCGTTACCCGAAATACTGGTAAGCGGCGTACGCAGATCGTGCGAGATGGAGCGCAGCAAATTGGCACGCAGCTGCTCGTTTTTAGCGAGCACAGCCGCCTCCTCGCGGGCCTCCATGGCGCGGGCGCGATCGAGCGCCAGCTCGCCTTCGCTCACGATGGCATCGGCAAGCGTCCGCTCCTCGGGCGTCAGCGCATCGGGCTCGGCGACAATGGCGAACACCCCCACCACCGAGGCGGGATCGCCCGCGCGCACCATGGTGTCGCCCGAGCGCACGGTCAGGTATATGCCGTAGAACGCCGAGGCGCCATAGGTGGCATCGAGCGGCGTTCCCACATAGGCGGACGCCGAGAGCCGCGGCGGCATCTGCGGCGCCAGCTGGTGTACCGGCGCGGCATCGCCCACAGCCGTGTACGTCGTGCGCGACAGCAGGTCATCGTTATCGGCATCGGCGCTATACCACACGACCGGACAGTCCGAAAGACGCGCCAGCTGCGTTGCCATAGCGTGCACAATCTGCTGCTGATCGCCACACCGCTGCAGCATGCGGTTGGTCTCGAGCACCATCTGCGTGCGACGGTCGCTGGCGGCAGCCTGCGCCAAGGCGCGGCGCAGGGCCAGCGCGATCGAGCTCGATACGAGCGAGACCGCAAACATGATAAAGAACATGCCGGGATAGACGCGGTCGATAAACGACAGCGCGTAGCGCGGGTCGACAAACAAGAAGTTGTAGAGCGCCACGGCGGCAGCCGAGCTCAGCAGGCAGTACAGGCGGCTCCAGGTAAAGAAAGCGCACAGCTGCACGGCAAACACATAGACGATCATGATGCTCGGCGCGAGCCCCGGATGGTCGAGCAGCGCGCCCACAATCGTCGCCGCGGCTAGCAGCCCCGCCGATACGCAGGCGTCATACAGAGGACTGCGACGCGTCAGCGTTGTACGCCGCCACCAAAAGTTCTCGGCAATATCGCCGTCCGCACGGACGTCCATCAGCGCCCCGCCCCTCTCTCAAAAACAA
The DNA here is from genome assembly GCA_900552395.1 of uncultured Collinsella sp. Taxonomy (GTDB): domain Bacteria; phylum Actinomycetota; class Coriobacteriia; order Coriobacteriales; family Coriobacteriaceae; genus Collinsella. Next base: position 14,524 of record URZJ01000002.1, read on the forward strand.
AAACCACCACAAAGGGGACTGGCACCTTTGCGGTGGTGGCCTCCTTGTGGTGGTTTCAAGTGTATAGCCTTTGCAGCCTGCGGTCGCTAGACAAACAGCAGACGTCGACTACGGACGCTCGTCGGGAGCCAGGCGCTGCATCTTGCTCACGGCCTTAAACTTGGTGAACAGCGGCACGTACTCAAAGCTCACGTTGGAGTTCTCCAGGCCGTACCAGCGCGCAGGCGTGCCGGCGGCGCGGCGGATGATGTACTTGAGCGTGATGGCCGTACGCTCGCTGGGCTCCACGTCGCTTTCGGGCGCCAGCAGCTTGCGGATCATGACGAACTTAAACGTACCGATGTTGCCCGGGTCCTTGTAGACCGAGTAGTCATGCGTCTGCGCCGGCAGCTCGCCGCTGGCAGCCAGGTCCTGAACAACCTGGCGCAGGTAAGCATTGACGCGCTGGTTGATCTTATAGCCCAGGTACAGATGCACGCGGAATACGTAGTCGGTGCCGAACGTCTCGACCGAGTAGGCAAAGGTATGCGGCTCCTCCATGGTCTCGACATTCACGAACCACCAGGCGCGAGCGCGCTTGGGGTGCTTATCCAAAATCGAGTAGACGATATCGCGGTCGATATAGTCGGTGTTGGTGTCCTTGGTCAGGTACACGATGTTGTCGCTCATGAGCTCGTAGCGATCGTCGTCGCGCAGGCGTTTGAGCTGCGGCAGATAGCTGCGCAGCGGCAGCAGCGTAAACTGACGTTGCTCGACCGCCGTGCCGTTGTACCAGCACACCATAATGCCCATGATGAGTGCAGCCATGAGGATGGTGAAGTAGCCACCGTGGAAGAACTTGGTGAGCGAGCTCACAAAGAAGAAGCCCTCGAGCAAAAGGAAGAAGGCGGCAAAGATCCACGGCGCGACCTTGAGATTGCGCTCCACGTGCAGATAGAAGAAGAGCAGCATTGTCGTGCACATCATGGTCAGGGTAATGGCTAGGCCGTACGCGGCCTCCATGTGCGCCGAGTTCTGGAACAGCAGCACCACGACGACGCAGCCCACGAGCATGACGTTGTTGACCATGGGTATGTAGAGCTGGCCCTTGGTCTCGGCAGGATAGAAGACCTGCATATGCGGCATGAGGTCCAGGCGGCTGGCCTCGGACACCAGCGAGAATGCGCCGGTGATGAGCGCTTGCGAGGCAATGATGGCCGCGACGGTGGAAAGGCCGACGGCAAAGGGGCGCAGACCCGGGGCGAGCATCTGGTAGAAGGGGTTGAGGTCGGCGATACCCATGAGCTCCGGGTTGCCGGCGTTGTTGATAAGCCACGCGCCCTGGCCCATGTAGGACAGCAGCAGGCAGCACTTAACGAACGGCCAGGTGGCATAGATGTTGCCGCGGCCCACATGGCCCATGTCGGAATAGAGCGCCTCGGCACCGGTGGTAGCGAGGAAGCAGCTGCCCAAAATCATGATGCCCGCATGGTTGTTGGGGCTCAGCAGAAAAGCGATGCCACGCAACGGGTTGAGGCACAGCAGCACCGCGGGATACTGGCAGACAAAGAACAGGCCCGTGCCGCCCAGGAACAAAAACCACAGCGTCATGATGGGGCCGAAGGCGTGACCGATCTTGGCCGTGCCGATGCGCTGCACCAAGAAGAGCGCGATGATGATGGCAAGCGTGATGGCGACGACACGACCCTGGTCGTCACCGAGCACGGCATGGACCGCCGGGATGGTGCGCAGGCCCTCGATGGCCGTGGTGACGGTAACGGCAGGCGTCAGGATGCCGTCGGCGAGGAGCGCCGCGCCGCCCAGCATGGCGGGGATGATGAGCCACTTGCCGCAGCGCTTGACCAGGCTGTACAGGGCAAAGATGCCGCCCTCGCCGTGGTTGTCGGCGCGCAGCGAGATCAGCACGTACTTGACGGTCGTCAGCAGCGTGACCGTCCACACGACAAGGGAGAGCGCGCCGAGCACGAACTCCTGCGTGACGCTTCCGATGCCGCCGTTGCCGGCAACGAGCGCCTTGGTTACATACATGGGGCTGGTGCCGATATCGCCATACACCACGCCCAGCGTGACGAGCATCGCCGAGATGCTCACAGGAATCGCAGCGTGCGAGGCTACTTCCTTTGCCTTTTGTTCCATAAGCCGGTTTCCTCCCAATTTTAACGTTCGACGGGATTATATGTAATCAGCCCATATTTTAATGGCACCGTTTTCCCAGCTAGATAAACATTTATGCGGCCTTTAGGCCACCGCGGCGATATGGAATGTGACAAAGGGACTGTCCCCTTGTCACATTCGTCATTTTCCGAGCCAGTTTTTGAACCACCACTCCATAGAGCGGCTCATCTCGGCCATAAAGGGGCTCGTGTGCTTACGGGTGTAGATGTCGATGACGCGCTCGCCCACCTCGCGGGCGTGCGGGCGAAACATCGCATCCATCTCGGCCACCTGCGCATCCATCGTCGCGGCGTCGGCGCGACAATAATGCTCCTCGTGCACCAGGTTCACCACGGGATGCGCGATTGCCGGGCGCTCCTTACGGGGCGTGCCGATGATGAGCATCGACAGCGGCATGGTATAGGCAGGCAAGTCCAGCAGTGCGGCAACTTCCTCGGCGTTCTCGACGATATCACCGATGTAGCAGCTCCCCAGCCCCAGGGCCTCGGCGGCAACCACGGCGTTTTGCGCAGCGATCACGGCATCCTGCGCCGCGATGGCAAAGTCGCCCAAACCCGGCGCGCGGCGGGGCGCCTTGCCCGTGCGCTCGACAAACTCGGGCTCAAAGCAACCCACATGCTCAAACAGATCGATCCACTTGGCATAGTCGACCACAAATATGAGTGCCCAGGGCGCCTTGGCGATCATGGGCTGGTGGTCGCACAGGTCGGCCAGACGGTCCAGCGTAGCCTGCTCGCGAATGCTCACGATGGAATACATCATCATGGCGCCCGCCGACGGCGCGCGACTCGCCGCATGCAAAATCGCCGCCCTCTGCTCATCGGTCACCGCTACGGGCCGGTCGTCGTCATCGCGCGCAAAAGCGCGCGTGGACGAGCGGTGCTCCAAAATGTCCAGTACCGCGTTGCCCGTAGTCTCGACCGGATAGCCGTACGTATCCACGCCCGCAGCTCCGTCGCCGCCCATGTCCGCCTCGCAAACCTGCTCGCTCATTGCCCTACCCTCGCCATTTCTTTAAGAAGCCTTTACGTTTCCGTGTAATTCCCGTCCATTATCGCGCAGGTCGCCACTACATTGCGCCACACCGCCACACGCGCGCGTTAATATGGCTGGTTGGTGTGCGCAGCCACCAATTGCTGCGCATATCTTGGTAACAATCGGGTAAATCCCCGCTTTCGTAGGTTTTAGTTTGTGAGGAGTCTCAGCATGTTCGCTGCCGCCATCTCGCTCGTCGGTCTTGCGGCGACCGTCTACCTTGTCTTGCGCGAGGCCAAGGCCATTTGCGCAAAGTCGGGCACCGTTGCCAAAAGCGCTCTTGGGTGGAGCGTCGCCTTCGGCCTGTTCCAGCTCTTTTTGACCATTTGGGGCGCCATTGGCCTCGTCGCTCAAAACGAGCCGCTCGCCTTTGTGATGCTCATCCTGACCAACGCCATTCTCACCGGATGCGCTTGGGCCAGCATCGCCCGCGACCGCATCGCACCGCGCGTCTTTGCGTTCGCCTCGGCCGACGCTCCCGCCCCCACTGGCAAGCTCGCCCGCCTGCGCGGCGCCTTTGTGGGCAAACCGCTCGTCGCCGCCGTCCTGTGCCTGCTGCTCGCCGGCGTCTTTGCGCTGCTGGGCATGGAGGTCTCGTCCAACCACGACTTTACCTGGGTCTACCCCCTGTGCATCCTGCTCGAGTGGGCCATCATCACCGTGCTCATGACCGGCCTGTTCTTCCTATTCCAGCGCCACGGCGCAGCTCCCGCGGTCCTGGCCTTTGCCCTCTTTGTCCTGGGCATTGCCGAGTTCTTCGTTATCACGTTTAAATCCATGCCCATCCAGCCGGGCGACCTTTCGGCCATCTCCACCGCCGCCGCGGTCGCCGGCAACGGCTACACCTTCTCGATCTCGCTGTTCTGCGTGCTGTCCATGGGCTTTACCGCCATCGCCATGCTGCTGTGCGAGTACGCCGGCCTGGTGGCACCGCACCGTCAGAAGGGTGCCGCCAGCGCCAAGCGCATGCTGCTCACCAACCTGCTCGTGGCAGTGCTATGCCTGGGCGGTGTGACCGCGCATGTCACGCTCATCGACTACTACAACACTCTCGGCATCACCGTCTACACCTGGCGTCCGCTCGAGAGCTACTGGCGCGAGGGCTACCTGCCTGCCTTTATTAGTGCGGCGCAGTCCATCAAGCCGCCCAAACCCGCCGACTACTCCGTCGACGATGCCAAGGCCACGCTCAAAAAGTACGCCAAGGCCTACGACAAGTCCGACGCGGCCAAGAGCGACGAGCGCGCCGCCGCAAAGGAGCAATTCGACAGCGAGAAGCCCACGGTCATCGCCATCATGAACGAGACCTTCTCGGACCTGTCCATCTACCAGAACATGCGCGCCGGCTACGAGGGCCCGCAGTACTTTAAGAACCTGTCCAACTGCCTCAGCCGCGGCAAGCTCTATGTGAGCGCCTACGGCGGCGGCACGGCCAATACCGAGTTTGAGTTTATGACCGGCAACTCCATGGCCAACCTGGGTTCGGGCGTGTACCCCTACACCATCTACAACATGGAGACGACCGGGAACCTGGCAGAGCAGTTCAAATCGCTCGGCTATTCCACCACGGCCATGCACCCCAACCACGCCACCAACTGGAACCGCGAGAACGTCTATAAGGACTTTGGCTTTGACCAGTTCCTGTCCATCAACGATTTCCAGGGCGCCGATACCCTGCGCGGCATGGTGACCGACCAGGCAACCTACGACAAGATCCTGGAGCTGCTCGACCAGAACGCCGACCCGCAGTTCATCTTCGACGTGACCATGCAGAACCACTCGGGCTACGACACGGGCCTGCTGCCGGTCGACAAGCAGATGCACCTGAACATCGACACGACCGACCTGGACGCCAAGACCGTCGAGGACGGCACGCTCTCCGATGTCGACGAGTATGTCTCGTGCATCGAGCAGGCGCTGCGCTACTTCCTCAACGCCCTGAGCAAGCTCGACCGTAAGGTGGTCGTGGTGTTCTGGGGCGACCATCAGCCGTTCTTCCCGTCCAAGTTCAATGACAAGTGGTTTACCGGCGAGGACGACGCCACACACCAGGAACGTCTGTGGCAGACCGACTACATCATCTGGGCCAACTACGACGTTGCCGGTTGCGACCAGACGAGTGAGGTCGACGACCTGTCCACCAACTACCTGTCCACCCAGCTGATGCAGCTGATCGGCGCACCGCTGACCGACTACCAGAAGGCGCATATGACATTGCGCGACTCGCTGCCCGCCATCAACTCCGTCGGCTACGAGGACGCCAGCCTGCGCTGGGCGCTCTCCTCCAACGTCACCGGTGACGACGCCGCTGCCGCAGCCGCCACCAAGGCGCGCGAGGATTACGCCAAGATGCAGTACTACGAGATGTTCCGCGACGGCAAGAACGTGTATACCGAGCACTTCCAGACCGAGGCCAACGAGACCGACCCCAACCTGGCGCCGGGTACGACCAAGATCAAGTAGCGGGTCGCTCATAACTGAAACGTCTGTCCGGGCGGAGGCATATAAGGTTCCCTGCTCGGACAGTCCTGCGCAAGACGGAGGCCACATTAAGTGGCCTCCTTTGCGTGCGGAACTCGCGATGAACCTTATATGCCTCCGCCCGGACAGACGCCTTGTTGTTGGAGCACGGCTTGTCATGGGGGTATCCGCTGAACATATATAAGTTGAAGGCCACATTAAGTGGCCTTCTTTGTATTCGGAAAGTGTGTCCCGGAATCTGCCTTCGGAGTGGGACGCAGTTTCCGCTTGAGGGCCTGTTGGGAAAGCGCATCCCACTTCAAGAGTAAATTCCGGGTCGCACTTTCCGCTAAGGCTCTCAACCGGAAAGTGCATCCCATTCCAAGCCTTAATTCCGGGACATAGTTTCCGGACAAGACATCAACCGGAAAGTGGGGACCACTCTGAGCGCCGATTCTGGGACACACTTTCCGAAACACCGCCCATCCGGAAAGCCCGTCCCGCTCTGAATACATCCGGGCATGGAATATCCGCTTATTAGGCCTTCCGTCAATAAAGGGGCGCCCTCCCGAGCGGCGGGCTCGAAGTTCATCGCGAGTTCCGCACGCAAAGAAGGCCACTTAATGTGGCCTTCGTCTTGCGCAGGACTGTAGAGCAGGGAACTTCGTGCCCGCCGCCCGGGAGGGCGTTGCGTTTAGAAGATGAACCTAGCGCTTATCCCTCCGGGACAAAAGAAGTGCGGCTATAAATGCGATGATTGCAAGTGTCAGCAACACCAAAAGCAACGTGAGCGTGTTGTCGCCCGTTGCCGCCAGACCAAGCAAGCCGGGCTTCTTGCTGTCAGCAGACTGCACGGGAATCTTCTCGCCATCGTCCTCGGCGGTAATCTCCCAGCGAATGGTCTTGTTTGCGTCGGCAACCTCGTTGCCCACCGATGTCGGAACGTTTAGCTGCAAATTAAGCACCGTGCTGCCATCGCTCGTAAACGTGGCGATTTGCGTGGGATAAGCGAACGCGCTGCCCGGTGTTCCTGTCTGGAGCCAACCTGCAGAGCCATCGCCCGCCGACGCCGTTAGGGTAATGGGCGACAGCAGGCGTGCCGTCTCGTGATCGACAACGGCACGCACAAACACGCGCACCTGGGACTTTACGCCCGTGGCACGAATCTCTATCTGCTGATCACGCACATCGCCAGGCATCAGATCTTTAAAGGCCAAAAACAGATCGGGCTCCCCCGAGGAGTCCGTCGCCCCCGAGACCGTCAGCTGACGCGCATTTCCGTCATAGGCAATCGCGGGAGTATCGGCAAACGCACGGGCGGGAACGGCGAGCGCGACCATGCAAAAAATGGCCGCGACCATGCAACGCAAGGAGCGCGCAACACCTTTGCGAATCGAGAACGCCATACTTACGCACCTCCATGCGGCGGCACCAGCACGCCATCCTCGACCTTGCAGCCCCATGCATCGTGCACGGCCTCATCGGGCGTCGCCTGGATCGCCTGAGTGGAGATATCCACGACAAGATTGCGACCTTCGGTTGCCTTGAGCTCGGTAACTCTATTTATGAGCACGCCGGTTTCCGCGCCGGGAGCGACGGGCGACGTCCAGTAATAGAACCCGTCGCTCGCCTTAACCCAGTTATCAGCCGAGTTCGCGCCCGGGGCATCAGCCACGCTCCACGCAATCTCGTAGTTCGAGCCAGCTTGCGGCTCTTCCCACAGGCGAGCACCGCTCGTCGCATCTTGCCAGTAGATATCCACTGCAGCACGAATATAGGCGGGCGCAGTACCCGTGTTCTGCGCCTTGACATCGCTTTTCACATTGCCGTTGAGCGTTTCCTGAACCAATGGCGTCACCGATCCGATGCCGAACTGGTTGACCAGCACGCCCGTAACCGAAAGCCAGGCCAGCGTGCCTGCCGTACCGGCCAGAAGGATAACCCCCACCAGCAAGGCGATGATGCGCTTGCGCTTGGACATGCTAATCCTCCTTCTTTGCTACGTTGCCGTTGCTCCAAACGTTATGGGCACGATTGCTGCCGTCGATCCATTTGTCGTTCACACGCGTGTTCGTGCAGGTGAACGTGGCATCGTTCGCGCTCGATGCAGCGGAGATAGTCGCCTGCGCCTTATCGCCCGGCTGCTTGCCAGGGACGCCGATTTGGTTGCTGTAGCGCCATGCCCACGCTGAGTCCTCCTCGACGGTGTAGATACCCGCCGGGACCGCAAGCTCGATAGCGCCGGAGTACCAGGCGGAACCGTCCTTCAGCTGCGCATCCGATGACACCGTTACCTCAACCGTGCGCTCCTCCAAGGCGTTGCCGTCCATGCCGGCCCGGGAAACCTTGAAGCGGAACGTCTTGCCCTTCGCCCAGCTATCCTGGGTTTGCTTGACGATCTTGAGCGTATGCGTAGCGGCGAAATCGAACACCGCATTGCCATCGCTCTGAGTGCCGTCGCCCGTGAGCTTGTAGTCCAAACGATTCGTCAGCTCAAACGAGCCCTCGCCTGAACCCGAACTGTAAAGCGAGACATACTTCCCGTTGACAGGCGCAGGAGTCTGGCCAGGAAGACCATAGCCCACGCGGTCAACGTGCACCGTCAGTTGCGTGCCCATGAAGGGCTTTGCAAAGCAAGCCTTGAACGGCGCCTTATCGCTCTTGTCATCTATCGTGTTCGCGGCATTGGGATCAAGCAACCACTTGAGCTGCCCGGTCACATTCTTAGGGCTCGCATCGTCCGATGTGTCGTTAGCGACGACCTTATACGTCACCGGATACAAATCCATGTTGGCTGTAACCGGTTTACCCTTGAAGTCGCTCCACGCCACAGCTTTGTCGCCATTAACCCACTGCCACTCCAAGAACAACTCCTTCAAGCTGCTATCCGCTCGCTCGCCCAGGAATGCGACGATTGCGGAGTAGGCTTCGGGATCGTAGGCCACTTCCTTTGGCTCCATGACGGGTTCACCCTTGTCGTCATAGACCGGGTTGCCGTTCTCGTACATCTTGGGCACCTTAACTGTCTGAACAAAGCCGGCATTGCCATCCTGGCCACGCAGAACACTCGTATCGTTCGGGTCTACCGTAGCGGTGTAGATGACGTTGCCTTCGGTGTCGTGATAGCGCACTTTAAGCGGCGTCTTCTTGTACACCGCAGTGTAGGTCACGCTCTCAAAGGGCTCGCTGCCCTCGAGGGGATACTTCTCATCGTCAGTCATCAGGGTGTACTGCCCGTCATTGACATAATCGCGCGACCAGCCGACAAAGTCGTACTTGGTGCCGTCAATGCCCACAACCTCCTTGACAGCCTTGACCTCAAGAGAGATCTGGTCGCCGGAATCAGTACGGCCGAGACCGCGGACAAGAGCAGGATTCGCGAGATTTAAGTCGATGTTCGATCGAACGGTAACCAGGCTGGGACGGTAGACCGGGTACAGCTCCATGGGGGCCCTGACCACGGTAGAAGCACTCACCATGCGGATACCCTCCGACCAAGCGACATAGCCCTTGACAGGTGCCGGCTTGGCTTCCGTCCAGCCCACGAAGGCGTTGAACGCACCTCCTGTATCCCTATCGATAGCGCTGACGTCATAAGTGGGCTTCGGGATGCCGCCATCAAGGTTGCCGAGCATATCGCCTTGCTGAGCAACTTTGCCGTCAACATCTTTGGCATTGAGATGGTACACGACCGCCAACGGCGAATAGTACGCCACAAATGTATAGGCCCCGCCGGGTTCCACCTGATGGGAATACGAGTTATCGCCGTTAGGTTCGATCTCTTCAACTTCGCCATTCGGAAGCTCGATCTCAACCTTCTGCAACTTATACAGCTCACCGCCTGCTTTATAAACCGGAGTCGTGACGTCAGGGGTCACCGTTGCCGTAGCAGGGTCGGTGCCCGCGTTGATAACGGGATCGATGTCGTACCTAGGCACATTGACCTTGTCCGTGCCCTTAAAACCGGCGCGATACAGGTTGGTGGTGTAGCTGACGTCGTACTTTGCGTAGACGGGATAGGCATCCTGCCACTGGGTGACCTTGGACTCGTCGGTCGCCAGATACAGCTCTGCCTTATCCGGATCACTCGTCACATAGGGGTCGCCGGTGACGTCGTAGATATACTTCCAGACGCCGGAATCCTTCTGAACCTCGGCAGTCGAAATCCAGCCCAGGAACTTATAACCAGGCACGGCCATCTCGGCATCGGTCGGAGAGGCTTCGAGCGTCAGATTGGGATTGACGTCACCCTCCTTTCCGTCGTAGGGCCTTGTATTAACCGTCCTATCCTTATAGAGATGCGGATAGCAATACAGGAACGTCGGATCTTTACCTTCCGCCGTTTTCTGCTGAAGCAAGTTGCTTTCATAGCGTCGAGTAGCAGCCTGTTTTACGTTGCCATCCTTGTCATAGAAGTTGACGTCCGTGGTCACCATGGCGCGGACATAATATTGCTCTGTCGTTAAAACAGCACTCGAAAAAGGATTCTCTATATACGTCCAAGAACCGTCGTCGGGTCTTTCGAGCGTCCAAAAACTGAAGTGGTACCTATCATGTGCGGGGGAAAATTGAACTTTAATACTTGACGCTTTCCACTCATCACTCAGTTTACCGGCTCCTGGAAAATCAGTGTCGGCAATCATATCCTTGATAGTATTTGCGCCAGTGTCGTTACGCACATTATGCGAGTAGGCGTTAATAGGCGCAACGATTCGCGTCGCATCAGAGAGAACCGTAGTGCACTTATCCGCTGGATTCTTATCATCGTGTAACACGTGAGCGGAATCATCCGTACCAGCACCCCAATGGACAATGTTTTCACGAACATATGTCGCGCCAACGTTTTCCTCAAAGGGCGACTTGTACTTATTCCAAACCGAGCAGAGGAGCTTGCTGTCCGTTAGACCGCTATTTGTGAATGCCCGGATGTAGTAATCCACGCGGTACTCAAAGCGTGCGGTATAGGTATGCGGAACGGTCAGGTCCACGTTGCCGGGAAGCTTGTAGCTCGGATCGCGGCTCACGCGAACATCAACCGGGGATCCATCGGCAGCCTGCTTGTTTTAATACCAACCCAGGAAACGATAGCCGTCGGGCAGCTGGCCCTCCTCGGATATAGCTTTACCGGATACGTCGAGCACCTGTACGGTATACGCGCTTGTGCCATCTTCTGCAGTCTCAACCTTAACGTCAGTTTTGCCCACACCGTCGCGCCGAGTCTGATCGTCGGTTGCATCCTGCTCATTGCCCTCAAACACCGTCATGATGTTCGACACATAGTCGGTGTACACCGGATAAAAATCGGTAGGGCCAAGCACAGTGATCTCAGTGCCGGCAGGATAGAACGCACCGGCGTTTTTTAGCTCGGCAAGCTCAGGCGTGGTAATGGCCGCATAGCCGCCATGCATCCCTTCCTCGCCGCTCGGCTTCGTCGTCCAACCGATAAAGGTGGCGCTGGCAGATAGAGCGCCGCGGTCCGCAGGGGCAACCGGCGTTAAACCGACACCATAGCGGTACCAATCCGTCGACTTGTCGTGCTCCTCGCCGCTCTGCCACGAGAGCGTCTTGCCCTTGACGTTATAGAACAGCACCTGCGCCTCGTACGAAGCAATAAACAGGTCGTTGCCCTTAAAGGCCTCGGCCCCCTTCGCGTTATCGGCGGTATAGGTCGACGTTTTCTCGTGCGCTTCGTTCTTCTGGACCTGCTTGCCAGCCTTAACGGCATCGGCATCGGTCTTGCCGTTAAACCAGCTGTTGTCATGATCGATGCGGTTCACTTTAACCCCGGGCTCGCGGAACCAGCCCATGAAGCGATAACCGCCGTTGGCATCGGTCAAACCCTTGGGCTTTGCGGAGGTATCCTGCTTAAACGTCACCGATGTATCGCCCTGGGCCAAGCCCTGAGCCGTTCCCGCCAGCACGGCGCTCACGGCAAAGGCGTACGGATCCGAGGTCTTCTGTTCAATTCCAAGTTTGGTCGCCTCGATGGTCGCGGTGCCCGCGCCGGGAAAATCAATCGTCGCCTTAACGCTCTGGCCATGCACGGGAATATTCAGCGTGTAATCCATCGCCCACTCATTGGGGTGCTGGCCACCCAGGGCATCGTCGTTGTCGGTCGAGCGCATGGTGCCGGCACAGAAATCGTAGTCGTGCTCTTCCCACAGCTCGCGCGTGGTGTAGCGCTCGTCATCCCATGGACCATAGCCATCACCCTTGGTGGTGCCGTCGCCGCCAAACGAGGGGATTTTCTTTTTGGCAGGGTTGCCCTGGCTGCTGCCTTTTAGGCTCACGCTCGGCTTAAAGTAGCATTCGGTAACCGTGGCGTCACCCTTGTTGGCGCGCGCAGCAATACCGCCCAGGTTCACATCGTTTTGAATGATGGGGATCACGGCGATGGGATTGTACTGACGCGAGCTCAAGTCACCCGCAAAATGGCTTCGAACGAGCTCGTTGCCCTTTTCGGTTAGAATACGACCCGCCAAGCCACCCGTCCACGCACGCGTCACGGCGACGACGCCCACGTACGACGCGGCATAGCTGTAGCACTGCGCCGTCGAGAAGCAGTCGATAATCTTGGCGTTACCCGCCATGCAGCCCACAAAACCCGAGGCGTACACGTTGTTGCCGCCCAGAGCGCCAACAGCCACGTCGTACTTATTGGTAACGTCGGTCATGCCGTTCTTGGCAACCGAGCCGTCTCCGTTGCGCGTAGGCGTAACGCGGCAGTACTCAATCGTCGAATTTGTAACGTAACCGGCAAACGCCGCCATATACAGACCCTCACCGCCGAGCGCCTGCACGCCCGAGGTCGTATTGTTGACGGCACGGCCGCCACGGACCTCGCAGTTGTAGAGGGTGCAGCCGTCGAGCTCGCCGGCGATAAGACCGCCCTCAAAGCCTGCGTTGGTAATGAGGTTGAGAGCATTGTTGGCGCAGGTCACGTGCAGCGTGCTCTCCATGACCATAACGTTTTCGAAGCGCGTTTTGACGGCCTTGCCCACGATAATGCCACCGCGGAAGTCCGCCCACACGTTGGCGTCCTTGACCAGGAAGTTTTTGATGGTGGCACCGTTGGTCTCGGCAAAAAATCCCGTATCGCGCTCGGGGTCAAAAGCGTCTTTATCGTAGCTCAGGCCCTCAACGGTGTGGTTTTGACCATCGAACACGCCCTTAAACGGATGCTCCTTGTTGCCAAACGACAGATGCTTAACGGTGTGCGAGACAATGGTCTTCATGTCGTCATCATTAAGCACGATATCGTTATCGAGATAAACGCGCCAGCCGGACGTATCGCGCTCACGCGAAAGCGCCACGTACACCAAAAAGTCGTTCGCGTTTTTGATGTGGTATTCGTTTGTGTTCTCGGGCACGTCCTCGGCATGCACCACCGTTGGCAGCGCCATAACGCAGCAAAGGGCAATCGCCGCGACGGCAACTAGCCTGCTAAGCACGCCCCGGTTCATGTTCTTGATCTTCATAGGCTAGTTCGCCTCCGGCCAGCCCGCGACGTCAAGCACGTCGAGGACGGTATCGCTTGCCTGCTGGTTTTTGGCCTGCACGGCCTGAACATCGATATCGAGCCTGAATGAGCCGCCGCGCGCGGCATCGTGGTAGTCGCCCACAAAGCGCAGCGAGTCCATGAGGCTTTCCGTCATGGCGCCGGGGTCGAGCGTGCCGCCACGCCCGGCCAATCCGCGGTAGTAGTACCACCCATCGCCGCCATCGATCCACGGGGACCCCTCGCCCGCGTTCACATGAAACGCAACGCTGCCCGAAGCATCCGCGCTCGAACCGTCGGGCGCCACCGACGTCATGTGCAGACGCGCGCGAACGTACTCAGGCTGCGTGCCGACGTTCTCCACGCGCACAATGCGGCTGATGTCAGAACCCCCGGCCTTGGTGTCGGGATAGTCCCCGTGCTCGTTGGGCTCAAACGGAATCTCCTCGCCCTGCTCGTTGAGGGTGTATTCGCAGACTCGCACCTTCACGCTGCCAAACGATAGAACGTTGTTCGCCGGAACCATATCAACGGTAAAAGCCAGCGTGCCGCACAGGCACGCCAGGGCCAACAGCGCCATCGCGGCAAGCGCCAAGGTGCGTTTCTGATTGTCGGAAAGATTGTTGAGCATTACGTTCGCCAATCGTCGATTAAAGGGGAGCCGAGATCCCGGCCCGAAAATGGGGATGGGGAGCGGGCCGGGATCTCGGTGGGGAGGTATTAAGCCTGAGCCTGAGTCTTAGCCCATTCCTTGGCCTGCTCAAGGGCGTTGGTGGCCGCATCGGCCTTGTCGCCCTTCTGATCAGCGCCGAAGATGTAGCAGGAGACTGTCATAGCGGGCTTTTTATCTTTAACGACATCCGCGTTGTTCATGCCAGCCGGGATATGCACGGTGCTGAACAGCTCACCGGTGTAAGCAGCCTTGCCATCAGCGGGAGTAAGCTCTGCAGGAGTGCTGGTGCCATCAGCGGTATACATGAACAGACCGCTCACGTACTGGCCTTCGCTACCGTTGGTCTTCACCTGGTCAGTAGCAACCGGTTTCCAGTTGGAATTAAGGGTGAAGTACGGGGTCTTGGCAAGGGCGTTTTCGGCGTCTGTCTTCACAATTGCGTTCTTCACATAGATGAACACATAGGAGCTATCGGAATCCTTGCCGATGCCGACGTTGGGGTTCTTATTGATGGTGGTGCCGGGAATCATCTTGGATTTATCGGTCCATTTGGTCTCGACCAGATAACCATCCACTGAGGGGTCCGTGGGCTTGTCGCCGGGCTTGTTCGGCTGGTCAGGGTCGGGCTTCACTTCAGGCTTGTCGATGCTGCCAACCGTGAACTCATTCACCTTGGTTTGGGTCGCCGTCAGCCATGCATAGGTGCCAACGCCGGCGGCCAGCACCAACAGCAGCAGGGCGGCAATGATGCCGTAGCGCTTTTTCTTCTTGTTTTCCATCGTTCTCTTCCTTTCGAGAATCGTTTTCCCCGGCAACGGCCCCTACCGCCGCCGACGCTTTTCCCTGCCGCTATGAACGCCGCTCCCTCGCATGCACGCGGGTATGCTTGCCCGCAGGCTCGTCGGGAACCATCCGATCGAGCACAATCGACGCCGCGGCCAGCAGCGCCAGAACGGCCACCACAACAAGCAAACCGGGCATCGTCGTGCAATATGCGTTAACGAAGCCCAGGTAAGGGACACAAAAAGAAACAGTGCCGATAACACTCGAAAAAGGCGTCTGCTCGGCATCGTGCATGATGCTTCCGTCTGCATTTTTGTTCGCAATTCCCTGCGTGCCGATCATCTGCGCGGCAGGGTCGATCTCGTACACCTGGTGCGTCACCACGGCGCCGTCCGATCGGTAAAAGGTTGCATTGTCGCCCACGGTAATATCCGTTGGCTCAACCTGGCGGACAAACACCATGGAGCCAACGGGAAGATCGGGTTCCATAGAGCCCGAGAGCACAGCAAAGGGCATGTATCCAAATGCACGAGGAACAAAAGAAACAACGGCAAGGGCTATGACAAGCGCAAGCGCCAGACTGCTAAGAAGTGCAATAAAACGTTTGACTCCGCGCGCCGCCATAATGATTAATTCATCCCCATCGAGGCCTTATTCGACCCCTCCAAAGGTCAGCAAGTTTCAACAGGAACCGCAAGGCGATTGAAAAGTGAGTCCGAAATAAGCCAATTTGGAATCTTTTCGTAATAAAAACATAGCGATGTGCTACATATTTTTCAATGTTTTATCGCTAAATGCTACTTATTTTGGCGTAAGTGGTCATTTATCCCCAAATTAGTCTGTTTTATCCAATACTTACGACTAACCCCCTACGCAACTTCCCCATAGAAGGTTCGTTTTTTGCGAAACTAAAATAATGGTACCCCCCCCCACATTAAAACAAACTACTGGAAGTGTCATTTATTTCCGACCCCCCTTTGCCGGAGTTTTATGACAGCACCATGTAGTTCGCAGCCCATAATCCTCTGAGAACCGTGTCCCAGAATTCGCTTGCGAAATGGGATGCGGTTTCCGCTTGTGGCCCCGTTGGGAAACCGCATCCCGTTTCTCGACCGAATACTGGGATGCAATTTCCACAGAGCCTCTCAACCGGAAACTGCATCCCATTCCAAAGGCAAATTCCGGGACGCAGCTTCCGCAACCCCACCCATCCGGAAATCCCATCCCACTCCGCACACATCCGGGCATAGAACAATCAGCTTATTAGGCCTTCCATCAATAAAGGGGCGCCCTCGTGTCACGAAAAAAGCCTCGAGAACTTCGAGGCTTTCACATTTGTATTGTTTTGCACGAAGGACCGCGAACGGCGAAGCTACTCGCCCAGCACGGCCTTCTTTGCGGCTGCGGCCATGTTATCCAGATCCTCCTTGGTGGGGTGATCCTTCGCGGCAACCCAGTTGTCGAGCAGCATCTTAAATCGGGCGTTTTCGGGATCTCGCTCGAGCATGGCCTCGTAGCGCTGCTTGACCGCGGGGCCCATCTTGCCCTGGCACATCGCCCAGCCCGCAAGCTCGGCATCATTAGCCAAGTTAGACGATACGCGGTCGATAATCTGCCTAAAGTACTCCTCGCTGGCGCCAAAACCGCAGGTGCCAAACAGGAAAACGCGCTTACCGTGCAAGGCGGAGAGCAACGCCGCGACCGAAGGCGTGCACGCGCCCTTGTCGCACCAAAAACCGACAAGCACCGTGTCGGCCGCGCAGGCGCCCTGCGCCTCGAGCGCAACCTGATCTGCATCCGCATCGTCGCTCAACGCCGCAGCATGGACAAACTCAACGCCCGCAGCCTGCAGAGTGCGCTTGATCGCACCCGAAACCATTCTGGTATTACCGCTCTTGCTGTTAACCACCAAAGAGCACGTCATAGTCACGTTGCCTCGTTTCCCCCAAAACTAAAGCCACTAATGCAATTTATTAGATGAATATCTTAGTACTAACGTGACAGATGTAAACCACCGTCTGTCGATTGGCGACGCAGACGACATCTTTGGACAGATTTCGAACAGTATGTACTTCGGATTGAAACCGCCGCAGAACGTTTCACGAATGGCCGAAAAACTGTTTCACAAAACGCCGTCAAATTGTGTCACGGAGTATCGTCAAAATGTTTCACGCGCTGGTAGAACGCTATATAACAAGATCGCTCTATGGGACAAACAAACCTGATTAATTTGCCCCACGGGCTTGCTCACTGGGCGAATTGGCTGCGGTAGAGTTCGGCGTAGAAGCCACCTGCCGCTAGCAGCTCGTCGTGCGTGCCGCGCTCGATAATCTCGCCGTCGCGCATGACCAGAATGCAGTCGGCGTTGCGAATCGTGCTCAGGCGATGCGCCACCACAAAGCTGGTACGACCGGCCATGAGCTCGTCAAATGCCGCCTGAACCTGCAGCTCGGTGCGCGTATCGATGCTCGAGGTCGCCTCGTCCAGCAGCAAGATCGCCGGGTCGGTGAGCATGGCGCGCGCGATGCACAGCAGCTGTTTTTGACCTTGGCTAAACGTGCCGCCGTCCTCGCCGATCACCGTATCGTAGCCGCCTGGCAGCTGCACGATAAACTTGTGCGCATGCGCGCGCTTGGCAGCCTCGATAACCTGTTCGCGCGTGGCATCCGGGCAACCGTAAGCGATGTTTTCCGCCACGGTGCCCTCAAACAGCCAAGTGTCCTGCAGCACCATGCCAAAGGCACGGCGCAGGCTTGCGCGCGTGTAGTCACGCGAGGAACGGCCATCGACCGCAATGCGACCGGCGTCGATATCGTAAAAGCGCAGCAACAGGTTGATGAGCGTCGTCTTGCCACAGCCCGTGGGGCCGACCAGGGCAAAGCGCATGCCGGGCTTGGCATCGATGCAGATATCCTGCAGCAGCTTGCGGTCGGGCACGTAGCTAAAGTCCACGTGCTCAAAGGTCACCTCGCCCTGTGGGGCAGCAAGCTCCACGGCATCTGGCGCATCGGGCTCTTGCTCACGGGCGTCGAGCAGTGCAAACATGCGGCGCGCCGAGGCATACGCCGTCTGGATTTGCGTAATGACGTTGGTGACCTCGTTGAACGGCTTGGTGTACTGGTTGGCGTAGGACAGGAAAATCTGCACGCCGCCCACCGTAAGCGCCGCGGGCACACCTGTGATCACACCGACGCAGCCGATCACGGCGACCACGGCGTAGATGATGTTGTTGATAAAGCGCGTGCCGGGGTTAGAGAGCGAGCCCATAAACTGTGCGCGCTCACCTGCCGTATAGAGCTCGGCGTTGAGGACATCGAAGCGCTGTTGAGCGCTCGGGCCGTAGGCGAAGGCGTCCACGAGCTTTTGTTCACCCACATACTCCTCGATATGACCGCCGAGTTGGCCCTGGATGCGCTGTTGAGCCGTAAAACTCTTGTTGGAGAGCTTGGCGATGGCACCGGCCGCAAAGATGGAAAGCGGCGTGACGAGTACCACCACAAGCGTCATGGTCAGGTTGATGGAGAGCATAAACGCGAGCGTGCCCACAATGGTGATAACACCGGTGAAGAGCTGCGTGAAGCCCTGCAGCAGGCCGTCACCCACCTGATCGACGTCGTTGACCACACGGCTCATAAGGTCGCCGTGGGCATGGCTGTCGATAAAGCTGAGCGGCATGCGGCTGAGCTTGTCGCTCGCCTCCACGCGCATGTCACGCACCGTCTCGTAGGACAGACGGTTGACGCAGTAGCCCTGCAGCCACTGGAAGGCCGCCGCGCCCACCACGACAATCGCAAGCTTGGTGACGAGCGGCAGCAGCGCGTCAAAGTCCACCTGCCCGGCGGCAACGATGAGGTCGATGCCCTCGCCGATGAGGATGGGCGTATAGAGTTGTAAGATCACCGAGATGGCAGCGCTCACAAACGACGCCGTAAACGAAATGCGATGCGGGCGGACGTAGCCCAGCAGGCGGCGAGTTACCGCGCCCACGGGGTAGCGCTCGGGGTCGCCGGGCTGACGCGGGCCGTCACCCAAGTCGTTGAGGTTATCGTTGCCGGACACGTTGGCCGTCATCGTGGCGACCGAACCGGAAGAAGTATACGGATTCATTTAGCAGCCCTCCTTTGCGCAAGTGGATGCCGGGGCAGCCGGGGCGGACGCGGGCGACGCGCTCCCCTGCTGGCCCTCGAGCTCCTCGCGACGAAGCTGCGACTGGCAAATCTCGCGATAGAGCTGGCAGTTTGCGTACAGCTCGTCGTGCGTGCCCAGGCCCGCGACCGAGCCGTGATCGAGCACGCAGATCATGTCGGCGTCGCGCACGGTCGAGACGCGCTGGCTCACAATCACCGTGGTCAGCGGCAGCCCACCCTCGGCGGCACCGCGCATGCTTCGTTCGCGAATGGCATGGCGAAGCGCCGCATCGGTCTTAAAGTCGAGCGCCGAGGCGGAATCGTCCATGATCAATATCTGAGGCGAGCCCACCAGGGCGCGCGCGATGGTCAGGCGCTGGCGTTGGCCACCGCTGAAGTTCTTACCGCCCGCCTCGACCGGAGCATCTAAGCCCTGCTGCTTGTTACGCACGAACTCGCTGGCCTGCGCCATATCGAGCGCCGCCCAGAGCTCCTCGTCGGTCGCCGACTCGTCACGCCAGGTCAGGTTGCTGCGGATCGTGCCGCTCACCAGCGACGCGCGTTGCGGGACGGCCGCGACCACATGGCGCAGCTGATCGAGCGGCCAGGCACGCACGTCGGAGCCCATCACGCTCACGCTGCCGGTGCTCGCATCGTACAGGCGCGAGATAAGCGAGACGAGTGTGGACTTGCCGCTGCCCGTGCCGCCGATAACGCCGAGCGTCTTGCCCAGTGGGAGTTCCAGGGTCACATCGTCGACGGCGTTGGCAGCGCCCGCGCCAAACGAAAAACTCGCATGGTCAAAGCTCAGCGCAAAAACGGGAGTGGCACCACTTGTCAGCTCGCTCGGCTCGGGCAGTGCGACCGGCTGGTTGCCCTCGTCGGTGATGCTCGGCACGCAATTGAGCACCTCGTTGATACGCGACGCACTGGCGCTCGCCTTGGTAAAGACCACAACCAGGTTGGCGACGTACACGATGGAGGTCAGGGTCTGCGTCATGTAGTTCACAAACGCCATGACCTGACCCTGCGTGAGCTCACCCACGTTGACCTGGATGCCACCCACCCACAGGATGGCGCACACGCCCAGGTTCATCACCAAAAACGTGACGGGATTAAGGATCGACGAGAGCTTACCCACCGCGATGGCAGTATTGGCCTGGTCATCGGCAGCTTGGGCAAAGCGCTCGCGCTCGTGGTCCTCGCGCACGAAGGCGCGAACAACGCGGGCGCCCGAAAGCCCCTCGCGGCAGATAAGCGCGATGCGGTCGAGCTTTGCCTGCAGCTGCTTGTAGTACGGGATGCAGCGCGCCATGACAAACCAAAACACCAGGCCGATAGCGGGCGTGCAGATCAAAAAGATGATGCCGAGCTTAAGGTCGATGGCAAGGGCCGCGCACATGGAGCCCACCGCCAGGAAAGGCCAGCGGATGAGCATACGCACGCCCAGCGCCACGGCGAGCTGCACCTGGTTGACGTCGTTGGTAATGCGGGTGATGAGCGACGGCGTGCCGAAGCGGTCGAGCTCGGCGTAACTCAGCTTGTTGATGTGCCCGTAGAGCGCGCCGCGGATGTCGGTGCCCATGCCCTGCGAGGTGAGCGCCGCCATCTTTTGGCAGACGAGCGTAAACGAGATGCCGATCACAGCCATGGCGGCGAGCACCACGCCGTAGTGGACAACGGCGTTCACATCGTGCGCGCCAATGCCCTTATCGATCATCTGGGCAATCACCAGCGGCGTCAGCAGGTCAAAGATCACTTCGATCAACTTGCACGCAGGGCCGATCACCATATATCGGCGAAACTTACCACCAAAACGCCTGAGCAACTCAATCATGTATAGGCGCTCCCTATCATCATCCACATTCAATTCGAACCATGATAGTACCGCCACCCCAAAAGAAGCGTAAACAACTCGTCATTTCTAACGGGATTCAGTTTTCAGAGGAGCATACGCGCACACCCAGCCAGTGGCGGGCCAATCGCTTGGTATACTTACATTAGTGCTACCAAGTTAGTCGCCGACCCTTGAAATGAGGTGCCGAGATGAACGACATTCTCGCGAGAAGAGCAAGACGAGCAACCTTGGGCATCGCCCTTTCCGCGGCACTTATCGCGGGAATCGCCCCCGCAACGGCGATCGCGGCGGAAACCAGCTCCCCCACCGGTGCAGTTGCCTTGCAGACGGAAGACGCGGCCGCCGCAAAAGAAAGAGCGTATGCAGCCATGCAGGAAGCGCTCAAAAACCTCGAGGTCGCAAAAGACGCCGCAAGTCCTGAGAAAATTGCGGTAATCGATGATGACATTGCCGCTTTTCAAGAGATCTACGACATGGTGGTGACGGAAGCCGCCAAACGGAGGGAACGCCTTCCCGCCATGCAAGCGAACGTCGGTGCAGCCCAAGCCAAATACGATGAGGCCCACTACCGGACAAGCGGCCTTCAGGCAGAATTAAATAAGGCAATCGACGACGGAGCTTCTAACGAAACTATTAAGCAGTTGCGAAGTGAGATCATGTCGGCAGAAAGGCGAGAAAAATCTTGTGAAGATGATCTTCACCACTGCCAACGCCGGCTCGAAAGCCAGGAAAAACAGGTTCAGTATTTCGAAAGTGAGGCAGAGGAAGCCAAAGCCCACATCGATGAGGACGTAGCCAAGCGAGATGCGCTCCTTAGCGATTTGGAAAAGGCGCAAGCGGCCTATGACGACGCCTGCAAGGCATACGAAGAGGCAAAGGCCGCGGCAGACAAGGCCACCTCGCCCGAGATAACGAAACCCGCCGAGACGACAAAACCCTCCAGCTCAGCGCAGCCGGCCGAAACGGCACAGCCCGCCAGCTCGCCCGCGACCGGCAAATACGCTCCATCGAGCTCCACCAAGCAAGCAGATACGACCGACGGCAAGCTCGCGAACACGGGCGACACAGCGCCGAGCGCAATCACACTCGCAGGAATCGCCGCCGCAGGGTTCGGAATAGCCACCGCGGGTGTGCGCCGCATCAAGAACTCAAGGTAGCTACCAGCGAACGTCGCCTTTGCCAATCCGCAAGCCCAAAATCAAAAGAGGCCCCGCTTCCCCAACTCAAACGAAGGAAGCGGGCCTCTTTACTTGTTAAAACAGATGCCAACGCCGCCGTCTCTTGAACCACGCAGCCATCAATACCCAGACAACACTAGCAAGCCGCATTCCTTAAGGGATAGATTTAATTAGACTAACGCGCCTTTACGGGTGATTTTTGGACGACGGGGCCCGGCCGGCGACGAGGCATTTGGTAGTCGAGCGATCCCGCAGGCGCAGCCGAGGACCAGCGAGACACCAAATACCTCGTCGCCGGCCGGGCCATGTCGCGGCACCAAAAAAGCGCCCGTGCGCTCGATGGATTCGGATGCCCGACAGAGGCTCCTTATGGCTGCTTCCTTCCGGACCTGACCAGATTCGGAACATGTCGTCATCCGAACCCATCGAACGCGCTAGGCGCTCGGTATATCTTACCTGCTCCCGCCCGCCACGGCAAGTGGGGCGAACCCATCGGATGGATTCGCCCCACTCGTCCATATCGCTAGCGGCGCCTGCGGTACAGGACCG
>URZJ01000003.1 GCA_900552395.1 uncultured Collinsella sp.
CGCCTCGCAGCGCTCAACCAGCGCGTCGTAGCGACCCGCGCAGGCGCACATGTCGCTCGCAGCTACACCGGCAGCGATCCAGCCATCGGCCATAGCGCTCGCCATATTGCCAAAACCGACAAATCCAATCTTCATATCTCATAGTCCTTTCAGACACATTCCTCAAAACGAAAGGTATTGTCCCACGCCATTGTTTCGTATTGCCGACCTATTTGTGATACGGCTCGCCACGACTGATCTTGCAGGCACGGTAAATCTGCTCTAGCAGCACCACACGCGCCAGGTTATGCGGCAAGGTAATGCGTCCAAAGCTGAGCATCTCGTCGGCGCGGGCGCGCACCTCATCACTCACGCCGTCCGAACCGCCGATTACAAAGGCAATGTCGCTGCCGCCTCGCAGCATAAGATCGTCGAGCCTCGCCGAAAACTCCTCGCTCGAGCGCTCCTTGCCCTCGATAGCCAGCAGGATCAAATGCGCTCGAGATGGCAAGGCGGCAAGAATCGCCGCCCCCTCCTTGTCGCGCGCGGCATCCACGCCGCCCGCCTTAGCCGGGTCGATATCGGCCACCTCGCGGATATCCACCTTGGCATAGGCACCTAGGCGCTTGGTGTACTCAGCGCACGCGTCCTTCCAAAAGCGCTCCTTGAGCTTACCGACGCAAACGACGGTGTATTTCACGCGCGTCTACTCCTTCGAATCGTTTTGAACTTTGCCGGCGGCCAGCATCTGCTCGAACATCGAGGCCGACTGCGAAAAGTCGCTCGGCAGCACGACCGTCGAGGTTTTAGCCGTGCGAGCGAACTCCGTCATCATCTCGGTCCACTGCGTAAACATGAACAGCTGGTTGGCCTCATCGTTGCCAACGCCTGTCTCCTGGATAATCTCGAGCGAATCCTTGATGCCCAACGCGATAGCTTTGCGCTGGTTGGCGATGCCTTCGCCTGCCTTTTCCATCGCCTCAGCCTCGGCGGTCGCCTCGGTGACGCGCTTGATGCGGTCTGCCTCGGCGAGCTCCTGTGCCGCAGCGCGCTTGCGCTGGGCGGCGTTGATGTCGTTCATGGAGTTCTCAACCTCGGTCGGCAGTGCGATTTTGGTGATGAGCGTCGACACGAGGGTGAAGCCGTAGGCGGCCATCTGCTCGGAAACGGTAGCGTTGACATCCTTGGCGATGTCATCCTTCTTGGCAAAGACCTCATCGAGTGTGTAGACAGGAATCGAAGAGCGCAGGGCGTCGGTGATGAAGTCGCGCATCTGGTCGACGGGCTCCTGCAGCATATAGTAGCTCTTGTAGATGCCTGAATCCGCCGGGCCAGCACCCATGTCATAGCTCACGTGATATTGAGCCGAGACCTCGAGGCCGATGGTCACATTGTCCTGAGTCTTAACGTCGATACCAAAACCGTTTTTCATCGTGCGCAGGCTCACCGTGGCAGCTTTACGGTCGACTACGGGCACCTTCACGTGGAAGCCCGCGTTGACGATACGATTGAACTTACCCAAGCGCTCGATGATCACAGCGTGCTGCTGCTCAACGACGTAGCAGGCGTTGGGGAGCAGCAACAACAGGATGATGATGGGAATCAAAAGGCTGGTAAGGGCGGCGATGATACCGGAAAACAGCATGGTCTCTCCTCTGATAGGCACACGTTGGCATTAGGATACCCGTCCAAGGAGATCGTGCATAACAAAAAAGCTCCCATTGCTGGGAGCTCTTTCATTTAATGGTGCGGGCGAAAGGACGTCCGCGTATCCGCTTCGCGGATCCGCACCGGCATCGGCCGCCTGCCGGCGTCCTCGCCAGCTCGCTAAAAACGCTCCGCGTTTTCTTGACGCTCGCTCCTTCGCAGGTTCAAGTCCCTGCGATGGGCACATAACAAAAAAGCCCCCATTGCTGGGAGCTCTTTCAATCAATGGTGCGGGCGAAAGGACTTGAACCTTCATGGGGTTGCCCCCATACGGACCTGAACCGTACGCGTCTGCCAATTCCGCCACGCCCGCGTGCAGGAATTAGAATAACGGAGCGCCACCGCGAACGCAAGAACTATTTTTGAAAAAGTTTGCAGGCATTTTCCCAAGCGGCATGCGCGATTGTTTCGGCGTCCTCACCAGTGCGATCGACACGGTCGTTAACCAGCGCGTTTGCCGTAATGGAGATCATTGCGGGCTCGCATTCAAGACCGCGGATGGGCTCCGGAGCCATATACGGGCAATCCGTCTCGAACAAAATTCGATCGAGTGGGGTTGCCGCAAATGCCTCGCGCACGTCGTCGTTGCGCTTAAAGGTGGCCGCACCACCATAGGCGATATAGCAGCCCAGCTCCACAAAGCGCTCCATCGTGGCGCGGTCCTCGCCAAAGCAGTGCAGCACGCAACCGGCCTGGGGCACACCCACCTCGCGCAGCACGTTGTACGCATCCATATGCGAGGTGCGCTCCCCATCCGAGTCCTCGTGCCGCAGGTGCAGCTCCACCGGCACATTGCGGCGCACGGCAACTTCGAGCTGACGCGCCATGCAATCAATCTGCACACTGTGGGGCGCCGGCGCGATGTCGTCGTCGTAATCCATGTGGTAGTCCAGACCGATCTCGCCGATACCGGCGCACAAAGGGTCATCGAGCGCAGCAACAACCTGCGCGTGAATGTCATCGGTATAATCCGGCGCGCCATAGGGGTGAACGCCAGCGAGATACTTGATCTGCGGAATATCCCGCATCGGCAGAATTTCGCGCACGAGCCAGTCGCTATAGTCCGTCACGCTGCGCTTGTCGGCGATGGGGTCGAGCATCGTCACCAACAGGTCGACGCCCGCGGCTTTGGCGCGCACGAGCGTCTCGGGCACTTCTTTCCCCCAAAACGAAAGCAGATGCGCATGCGTGTCAGCAAGCGGTGCCAAGGGCACGGGACAAGCAACCGTCTTCTTTTTCTTGGTAAACGTCACGCGTTCGGCATTAGGCATCATGGATGAGCTCCTGAGCCAGGCGGATAAAGTCGGCAACATCAAGCGTTTCTGCGCGCGTGGTGGGTGCGATACCGCAAGCCTCAAAGGCGGCGTCGAGCACGTCCTTGGCAAAGCCGTTGGCGCTCATGGAATTGCGGATGGTCTTGCGGCGCTGAGCAAATGCAGTATCAATCACGCGGGCCACAAACTCGCGATCGAGTCCTTCGGGCGCCACGCCGTCAACACGGTCGATACGCACGACGGCCGAGTCCACGTGCGGTGCCGGCATAAAGCAACGTGGCGGCACCTCAAAGCGACCCGTAACCTGCGCATACAGGCCGAGCTTTGCCGTGTAGCCGCCATAGGTCTTGTTACCCGGCACCGCGGCAATGCGATCGGCAACCTCCTTTTGAACCATGACCACGGCACGCTTGAGCGCGGGCATCGTCTGGAAGAACTGCAGGATGATCGTCGCCGCCACGTTATAGGGCAGGTTCGCGACAAATACCGTCGGCTCACCGCCTGCAGCCTGCTCAATCTGCCCCGTCGTCACCTTGAGCGCGTCGCCCATGATAAAGCGGAAGTTGGCATAGTCGGCGGCATGGGCATCGAGCACCGGTTCGAGTTCGGGATCGGCCTCGATCGACGTGACGCACGCCGCCTCCTGCAGCAGCGCGAGCGTGAGCGTACCAACGCCCGGGCCAACCTCGAGCACGCGCTCATCGCCCGTGAGCTCGGAAAGCTCGCAAATGCGCTCAATTACATGGTTGTCGATCAGGAAGTTCTGGCCCAGGCGATGCTTGGTCGCAAGGCCAAACTCCTCCAGCAGCTCCCTTGTTGCCGTGGGGTTTGCCAAAGGCGAAGTTGTCATAGTTGCCTCCTTAGCATGATGGCGGCGTCTTGAAACAAAAGGGCATGGACCGTTGCGGCCATGCCCTTACATCTAAACAGCAAATTGCCGATATGGCGCGCGGCGTCTTAGCCCAGACGCGGGAACAGCGGCTCACCCTTCTCGACGGGCTGACCACCGGCAAGCAGGCCCCAAGCGCAAATGCCCTTGAGGTCGTCGCTCGCGGCCTCGTCCTCGCAGGACAGGCGGCGCAGGGCTTCGGCAGAGGTCTGAGGCATGAGCGGCATCAGCAGGTGAGCGGCAATGCGGATGGCCTCGAGCAGGTTGTAGATCACAAATGCCAGCTCGTCAGCCTTGGCCTCGTCCTTGGCAAGCGCCCAGGGCTCGGAGTCCTCGATGTAGTGGTTGGCGGCGTGGATGAGCTCCATGACCTCATCCTTGGCTCCGCCGTAATCGAGCACGTCCATCTTGGCCATGTAGCGGTCGACCAGGCCATCGGCAATCTTTGCCAGCGGGTTATCGAACGCGTCGGCAGACGCCGGTTTAGCCGGGGCGCAGCCGTCAAAGTACTTTGCGCTCATGTTGAGCGAGCGCGAAATGAGGTTGCCCCAGCTGTTGGCCAGATCGGCGTTGTAGACCTGCTCCATGCGATCGAAACTGATGGCGCCGTCGGTGCCGGGGACCACGTCGGTCATAAAGTAATAGCGGTAGCCCTCGACGCCCAGCATGTCGATAACATCCTGCGGAGCGATGGCGTTGCCGCGGCTCTTGGACATCTTCTCGGCCTTGCCGGTCTCGGCATTGCGCACGGTCAGTAAGCCGTGGGCAAAGACGTGCTCGGGCAGGGCCTCGCCGATGGCCATGAGCATGGCGGGCCAAATGACGCAGTGGAAGCGAATGATGTCCTTACCCACAATATGGAACTGCGCGGGCCAGCGATAGGCCAGCTCGGCACGGGCCTCGTCGGTGTCGACACCGTAGCCGACGGCAGTCATATAGTTGAGCAGCGCATCGAACCACACGTAGGTCACGTGACCCTCGTCAAACGGGACCTGAATGCCCCAGTCAAAGCTCGTACGGCTCACGGAAAGGTCGTTAAGGCCGCCCTCGACAAAGCTACGTACCTCGTTCATGCGGAACGCAGGCTCGACAAAGTCGGGGTGCTCGTCATAGAGCTTGAGAAGCTTGTCCTGGAAGGCGGAAAGCTTAAAGAAGTAGGACTCCTCCTGCACGCGCTCAAGCGGACGGTGGCAGTCGGGGCATAGATGCTGGCCGACGCTGCCGTACTCCTCGTCGCCCTTCTGGACCTGCGTATCGGTGAAGTAGGTCTCGTCAGGCACGCAATACCAACCGTCGTAGCTGCCCTTATACAGGTAACCGGACTCCTTCATGCGCTCCCACAGATACTGCACGGCATGATGCTGGCGCGGCTCGGTGGTGCGGATGAAGTCGTCGTTGGAAATCTCGAGCTTGCTCCAAAGCTCCTTGAAGTGCGGGGCCTGGCTATCGGTCCACTCCTGCGGCGTCATGCCATGCTTGGCTGCGGCCTCGGCGACCTTCTCGCCGTGCTCGTCCATGCCGGTCAGGAACTTGACGTTATAGCCGGCGGAGCGGCGATAGCGAGCCTGAACGTCGGCGATGATGGTGGAATAAGCCGTGCCCAGGTGCGGATCGGCGTTGACGTAGTAGATGGGCGTCGTGATAAAGAACGAAGGCTTGCTTTGATCCATGGGGTTTGTCCTCCAGAAAAACGTTGCATACAGGGGATGATTCTAGCGCAAGGGCTGGATATCCTCCATCTATTGCATATCGAGCACCATGGCATAGACATCGCGCTTGCGGCGCGAATACTTCTGAGACAGGCGCTTGGCCACCGCAGAGGCGGGCTCCCCCTCCTCGAGCGCGGTGCGGATATCCTCGCGCAGGGCCTCGTCGGGATCCGCTACCGCAGCGCCAACCGGCGCGATGCCGGCCTCCTCGTCCTCGCTCGGCGGCGCGATGACCAGCGCAATCTCGCCCTTTACCTCGCCGCGAGCACGCAGCTCCTCGGCAAGCTGGTCAGCGGGCCCGCGCAAGACCTCCTCGTGCAGCTTGGTGAGTTCGCGGCAGACGGCGACCTCACGCTGGGGAAAGACCTCCGCCACGGCCTCGAGCGTCGCCACGATACGATGTGGAGACTCGTAGAAGATGAGTGCGCCAGGCACCACGGCAAGGCGCTGCAAACGGCGCACACGGTCGCCGTGCTTTCGGCCCAAAAAGCCCTCGAAGAAAAAATGCTCGCAGGGAATGCCGGACGAAACGAGCGCCGTGACGCAAGCAGAGGGCCCGGGAATAACTTCGACGGGCACATCGGCCTCACGCGCCGCCTCGACCAGCGCCTGGCCGGGATCGGACACGCTCGGCATGCCGGCGTCCGAGGCAAAGGCGAGGGTCTCCCCCGCCAGCAGACGGTCGACCAGGCCGGCAGCGCGGCTAGCGATCACATTCTCGTCGCAACGGACAAGCGGCTTGGAAATGCCCAGGTGCATCAGCAGCTTTGACGTCACACGCGTGTCTTCGCAGCAAATGGCATCGGCGGCGGCAAAAGCCTCGCCAACGCGCGGGGACAGGTCGCCTAGGTTGCCGATGGGCGTGCCGACCACATAGAGTTTGCCCGTATGGGCGCTGTTTTGCGTCATATCAACCTATTCAATCATGCCGCGCTCGAGCGTACCGAGCGCCGCGCGGGCGTCCCATGCTGCAATGCGCTTCTCGGTCTTCCACGTTTGGAAGAACCAACCAGCAGCCGGCGCAAACGAAGCCAGCTGGTTGGCGATAAACACGCGCTCGTAGGCATTGCGGCCCTCGGGCGTAACCGACGAGTTGGCAAAGATCGCCGCACCCGACCATTCGCCCACCAGCACGGGGAACCCAGTCGAAATCGCCTCTTTGAGCTCGCGCTTGTTGCGCGAAATCGCCGTCGTCAGCCCGCGGGGGCTCGTGATGTCGAGCGCATATTCGTCACGGTAATGGTACAGGTGAAGGTCCATGTAGACGTTCTTGTACTTGGCGCCGCGCATAAAATGCTTCCACTCGCTGGGATGCCCCGACGACGAGAAGACGACGATCTTATCCTCGGGCATATACGAACGAACGAGCTCGTAGGCATCGCGATAGAAATTGCGCAGGTAGTGGGCCGGAATGCCATCCGTCATGGTGAAGAGGCTCTTGCGAACGCTCATCTGCGGCGTGTCCAGCAGCTCAATGCCCAGCAGGCTCTCGGCCTCGCCATAGCGATCGGCCAAGCGCTCGAGCACGTCGAGTGCGACGTGACGGCCGTTGGTGGACGAATGCCACTCGGCGACAGCCTCCGGCGTGGTGGGCGAATCGTTGGAATCGCCCTGGCCACCGGGCACGGTTGCCAGATCGAGCAGCACGCGGATGTCGTACTTGTCAGCCCACTCAATTGCACGATCAATGTAGTCGACAACCGAGATGTAGGACGCATCGGACTCCTGCGAACCAAAGGCATACCAGGGCACCGGTAGACGCACGGCATTGAGACCGATCTGCGCCATGCGGCGAAAATCGTCCTCGCTCACAAACGTCTCGTAATGGCGGCGCATGCGCTCGTTATAGGCGGCGGTACCCATGGCCTCCTGTAGCTCGGCCGCGTTGGATGCACCGGTCGCCGCGTACAGCGACGGGGTCACCCAAGGCTCGGGAATAAACCAGCCAGAGAGATTAACGCCGAGTATCCTCTCCATCACTGCCCCCTTCGGATCATGCAGGTCGAACCCGCATCGTATTGCATAGGATAAGTATCGTTTTGAGTATACCCGCGTGTGCGGACAGGCGACCGAACGGTCTGTAAAGTGACGCGAAAGTGGGAGGAATGTCTGGGAACAGGCGGGCTCGGGATGGTGCGATGAGGTGTGTACGCGCGCCAGAGGCAGGCACCGGAAAGCATGTCCCGTTCCATCGCTCAATAATGGGGCGCATTTTCCGCAGAACCCTACATAAAAGAAAAGGACCCCTTTGCAGAGGTCCTAGTCAATTCAAGGTGGCGGGGAAGGGAATCGAACCCCTGACACGAGGATTTTCAGTCCTCTGCTCTACCAACTGAGCTACCCAGCCATTTGAGGTGTGCCTTGTTTCAAGGCTTGATTAGTATAACCAAGGACGCGTTCCGGTCAACCGAGAATTTTAAAAAAGTTTTTGAGCACAGCCTCGGTTCTATAAATCGGCACGTCAGAGGCATCAGCCGGCAGCAAGAAGTTTTTCGCTCAGAGCCGCACGGGCAAACTCACTTGGCGTCATCCCCTCGGCAGCCGCCCGTCGACGAATGGCCTCCTTCATTCCCAGAGGAATCTTGACCGACAGCGTTGCCGTCCCCTCACCTGAGAGTGGGGGCCGTCCATGCACGATCCCACCAACGGTGTGTTCGCCATCCGGAAACTCTCCGCGCTCGTACGACTCGCACCACGCGTCAATCATTTCATCCGTTACAACCTGACCATTAGCGGCCGTATACGTCTTGCCCATCATCGACCCCTTTGCCGAGCCTGTTCAATCTCCTGCCAAAATTTCTTCTGGACTGGAGACAAGGCATGAATGATAAGCCACCCACGGACAAGCTCGACCGCGACAAGCTCCACGCTTCGTCCGTCTGGGAGCCATCCAATCGCAAGCCATCTCGGCGGCTCGTCCTTCGACTCGCGACGAATGCACTCAGTAACCGCAAGCCAAGCGCTAAGCACCTGCTTTTCCGTCAGGTGCTTTTTAGCGTTGGGATGGATCTCAACATCCATGCATCTTCTCCTCCATCTTACCCAATTTCGTATGACGAAAGTCCGCTGTCGCCAATTCTTAAGCCGGCACGCGTTGGAGAGCAGGGATCGAAACAATGATTGAAGGACGCTCTAGTACGGCCCAGGCGCCGGGGCAGGAGCACGTGCGCCAAGGACGAACGCTTTCGTAGCGCGCGAGGATATTGCCGTCGCGATCGATGAAGGCGATGTCGATGGGATAGGCCATAAAACACGTATGGACCGAAGAGCAGCGTGGAAACGCCATGACGAGCGGCAGACCGTTGGCGGCAACCGGACACCGTCCCAGCATACCGCGCAGGCGCACGGCAAACGACTCCGCCACCACAAACTCGGCCGGCGTCCAACCCAGCCTGTTGAGCGCCCGCGCGTACGCGATGTAGGACGAGACCGCGGTCACATGACCACCCCCGGACGCCATGGATCGACCGTCACCGCGCGCTCGTGCGACAACGTTGTCGGCGCCCCCAGCGAAACGCCAGCGATGCTGAGAGAAGTCGGCCACGGCTCATAGTGCATGGTGCAGGTGTAGGTCCTAAACGTGCCGGATAGGGAGAGCAGGCCACCATCCGATGCCTCCGCGCCTTGCTCGCTCGACACTTCGATCTGCAAGCCATAGCCTTCCATGGCATTCAGAATTTGAGTCTGAACCGTCGCCGAGGCATCGGCAGAGCTTTCGTCGCCCTCCCCCTCCGACGCCACGGCGTGCGCCAACACGATGTCGGGCACCACGCGGTCGAAGCGCGCGACAGCGCTGGCAAAGATCATGACGTTGTACACGATGAGTGCCAGCACCAGCAAAACGGGCGTAACCACTGCCATCTCCACCGTCGCTTGGGCGCGCTCCTCGCGCAGACGCATGCGGATACTCATTACGACCCACCGCCCAGAGCGCCAACCAGCGTGGCGACATCGACGGTGAGCGGGATGGAGCCGCCGCCGGGCAGAGGAATCTCCGCAAGCGTGAACACCGTGCCGCTAATGGTGCGTTCGACTTGATATTCCAACGCCTCGCAAAGCGCCTTGGGATCGGTCACGCCCAACGGAATACTTCGCAGCTTGTCTTGCGCTTGAGAGAAACCAGCAATGTCAGACCCCGGACTCTTAATGACGTTGGCGGAATCGGTCAGCACCGGCTTTCGCAGGCGCAAGTCGCACGGCTCCAGACCCAACGCCGCCACGGACGCCGAAACGGTATCGCCGAGCCACGATGCGATGGAGCCCAACGCGCCGCTGCCCCCTCCTAGGCCTTTAATCATCTCGCCCATAAGTTCGTCGGCCGAACCTTGGATATCACCGTATCCCACAAGCAGCCGTCCCCAGACATCCATGACGCCGTCGAGCACGCCGGCAACGTCGCCCGAGCGTTCCTTCAATGTCGAGAAAAATCGCGAAAGCACGTTGTTTTGCGCCGTCGCCTCATCGGGCGCCAGCACCGCGGCAGAGATGGCACCGCGATCGCCAAGCCTGACTGCCGTGTTAAACGAAGAGTTGAGCTCATCGGGGCTCGAGATGGCACCCGAAACCGCAAAGGCAACCACGCCGTTGCGACCGGGCGGAGCGATACGCGGACGCTCGCCCGAAAGCGCTTTAATGGCCTGGTCAAACGCATTGCTCGCACGGTCGGCCTCATCCTCGGTCTGACGCATGAGCTCAAGCTCTTTGTTCCGACATTTGACGTATTCCTCCAAGGCCTTTTTGAACTCGTCGAAGTGATATTCGAAGCCGTTTTCGATAGAGGTTGAAGGCGCCGCAACAGCACCAAGCGACAAAACGCCAAAATGGCATTTGCTGCATTTATCCTGTCCATCGTAATCGGCAACCGAAGCAAATCCGCTCGGCGTCCCTTTCTTATAGTTAGGGCAGGTCGTCCCGTAATGCAGATACGCCTTGTCATCGTTCACGCTAGTCGGCCACACCGCATCGGTATAGAGTTCCGTCGCCCGAACCTCATCAGAGTTGCGCGGCAGCAGCGGAATATAGGAGGAAACCCTGTCTCCGTTCTCGGTTATATGCGCCCGATCGACCTCCGCGCTCGCATAGGTATAAAACGCCTTACGCGCCGCAGACTCTGCCTTCATCTCGACACTCGAGCCGTGGGGCTTCTCATTTGTCAGACGCCAATGGTAGTAGTCCTTCGCGCGATCAAGGGCAACTTGGGGCTCCCACGTAACGCTCGATGAGTAATGCGGATTTTGAACACCGGAGAGATCCGTTAGGCTTTTCGCACGCTCCCACATGCAAGAACAGCTGCCGACCGAGCCCTTGTCAGACCCACCACAATCCGCCAGCCAAGCACGCTCTTTAGCCTTCGCCGTGTCCTCAGAAGCCTTCCGCAGCTCCTCGGCCGCACACTCTAAATCATCTGATGTGTCTTTAATGGCATCGGTCGAGATCTCGGACCCCTCGAGCGCAGCGAAGTCAGACTCGGATGTCCTGGGCACGGCAAGCGCCGTACCGGTATAGGTCACACTATCGGTATCCTGCGCCGACACCGCCTGCGTGGCACGCGCGGCGATCAGATACGGCAGAGCCGTCTCGATTTTCTGTAAGCCTTCCGATGCGCTTTTGGCAAACTTGTTGCGCGTTTTAATGATCTCAATCCCGGTGTCGACCATATTGCCGGCAACCGGCTCGGCACCCGGGATGAGGATGGCGACCAGGCCCGTCCCGATCGTGGCAAACCCCGCCAGCCCCAGACTCAAGATGCTCGCATCAACCACCGTGGCAGCCGTGTGATAGGACGACACTACGTTGGCACCCGCCAGCGCGCCACTATCAGCCGCCACCTGAGTATCCCCGGCACGCGACATGCTCCATATCGCCGCGGTCGACGAAAACAACAATGTGAGCACCACTAGGATGACCACGGCAGAAGAAAGCGTGGTATAGGCGCCGTCTTCGATAAACAGATCGACACCGGCTCGACCCATAAAGCCGCCTCGTTTGCGGAGAGCGCCTGGTCGACGGCGGGCCGCAAACCCTTGCGTCACCCGCAACAGGCAGCGCCTAATCCCATGCAGCAATCCACGAATCATAATCTCCCTCCAGCCATTCGGGACGCGATTGATACGAGACATCGACCTTGAGCTCAACGTAGCCGCCCTCGGCGGTACCACCCATAGCCTGCGCAAACGCACCGATCACGGGCAACGGCTTGACCTCGCCGGAAACGGACACGGACGAGACGCCACCCGCACCGGCCCGGCCAAGCTCGATATCCCACGACAGCGGCCCGCCGGCATGAAAAATCGAAACGTTGGGCACTGCGGCAAGCCGGCGGCGGGTGAACTCCTTAAGATCGTCGTCCTCCGCCGTCGTCGTGGTCATGAGCCGCGCGGTCTCGGCGGCGGCAGACTCCATGACCGCGCGCGTATAGAGCAGGCACACCGGTTGCAGTGCGAGAAGGATGAGCGTCAGAAACGTCGGCAGCAAAAAAGCGGCCTCGACCGTAGACTGCGCCCGGTCCTCGCGCGCGATATCAATACAGCGCGATGTCCTTAGCACCCGCAGCAGCGTCGACAACCGATGTCGAGGTGACGCCGTGAGACGCCGCCCGCTCGACCAGCGCCGCCAAGCGCCCATCGGTGCCAGCACGCCAAAGTCCCGCAATCGCCAGCACGATCGATAACAGCGCCACCGTGACGATGGCGTATTCCACAGTCGCTTGGGCAACCTCCTCACGCAGAACGCCATGCATTTCACGACCCCTCCTTTGAGCTTATTGTTTGCGGGACCAGGCGCACGGCGCGCAGACGACACGAAGCATCGCCAGTATCCGCAGCAACCGTCACCATATCGACCCAGCCGCGTCCGTCACGCACGATGGCGCCCCACACGTTTCCCTTGATGTCGAGATAGCCGCTCAGAGCAAGTTGCGCCGTGGGTACCTCGCGATAGGAACGCAGCATATCCGCCGCCGCTTCGGTCATCGGTCGGTCCTCGGACCATGCAAGCCGGACCACAATCGCGTTGCCCCCAGGCGAATCCGTCGCAGTGCCAGACCGCTTGTCGAGCGTCCGCAGAAAGGTTTGCGCCGTGACAGCGACATCCGAATCGTCCGCATCTCGCATCTCATCTTTTTGAGACGCCACCGCCGAATCTGAGCCCAAATCGGAGGCGGTCCCAGGACGCTGCTGCCGCGCGGCGTTAAGCCCCCAAAGCACCGCCGCTATCGCCACGGTCAGGCAAGCAAACACCAGCAGCACCCCGACGGGGCGCTCGCCCTCTACAGGCTGTTGATGCCCTCGCTGATAGCGTTCCATAGATCTTGGACCTTGCCCTTAAATGCGACGATGGCGATAATCGCGATCACCACGAGCACGCCGACCAAGATGGCATACTCGGTGGTACCCTGCGCACTCTCCTCCTGCAATAGTTCCTTGGCGCGCTGACGAACATGTGCCGCCCGGCAAAACGCCCAGCCCTGCACCTTGCCAGCAGTGTCAGTCATCGTGTTCATGTATTCCTCCCTACATCATCCCGCCTGCTCCCAGCAGCGGGCCCAATATGGACAGAAGCAACGCCGGCAAGATGAGCGTGCCGGTGGGAATCAGCAGCTTGACGGGCGCACGCTCGATCTCGCGCTCGACCGCGGCGCGATGAGCCGCACGGATCTCGCGACTTTGAGCGGCCAGCGTCTCGGCAAGTGGGGCACCCAGGGCGAGCGCCTGCCCCACCGTGATGGCAAAGGTCTCGAGCGCTCGCACGTCCAGGTCGCGCGCGGCGGCCAACAACTCGTCCTCACGCGTGCCCACGCCCACCTGCCACGCCATGCAGGCGCGCTCAAGGCGAAGAGCCAGCACTGACCGGCGGTTGGCGCAGAAAATCTCAAGCGCCGCATCAAACGAAAGACCGGCCGAAAGACCCAAGCGCACAACATCGATCATCTCGGAAACTTCGCCGAGCGACACTCGCGCCGGGCCGCCCGCTCCAACCGCGCCCTTCACTCGCGCGGTCAGAGCATCGACCACCGAGCGACCCGCGGCAGCGACCAGCACCGCCTCGCGCTTGCAGGCCCCTGCGATCTTGCGTGCATCCGCCCGATCCAAACCCGTCGCGACAAATACACTCAGGGCGCACAGGCAAGCCGCAACTGCAACCGGGGCGCTCATAGCTCCACCCGCATAATGCGCCGGATAACCACCAGGGCAACGGCGTTGAGGGCAAGACCCAGCACCACAGCGCCCGCGCCGGCGGGCGTCGCAAGACCGCGACGAAAATCTGCCGAAAGCAGCGCCAACACCGCGCACATGCCCGCCGGCATCGCCGCGACCATATGCGCAGACATGCGAGCCTGCGACGTCTTAACATCCAGGCGGCGCTTGAGCTCAATGCGCTCCCCCACCATGCTCGACGCCTCGGACAGTAAGTCGGCAAGCGGAGCGCCGGTGCGCTGAGACACCTTAAGCGCCAAGGTCACAAGCGAAAGACCGGGGGCGTCGATACGCACGAGCAAGTCATCGAGCGCGTCGGTCGCCGAGATGCCGCAATCGATCGCCGCCGCCACCCGCAAAAACTCGGTATGCACTGGCTCTTGCGCATGAGCGCCCACAAAGCGCATGCCCTGGGCCAGCGAATGTCCCGAGGCAAGCGACATGGAAAGTGCGGTAAACGCCTCGGGCATTGCCTCTTCTGCATCGTGTTGCTCGCGCCGGCTCTCAAAGCCATCCCAAGCGGCACCAACGGCAAACGGAGCAACAAGTCCCGAGGCAAATCCGAGGGGCGATAACGACACCATCGTTAGTAAAACGCAGCAGACACCGCTCGATAGCAGCAGAAACGCCAAACGTCCCGAAGCATCTTCGATCACGAGGCCAAGGCGATGCGCCGGAGCCAGCGATGCCCACGAACGGGCGATCTTTTTCAGCAGATCGTTTTCCACCAGCTCACGCGGCAGCTTCTCTGCCACCGTCTCGAGCGCCTGACGTGCCAGCTCCGCCGGCGGTACCTGCGGCACACGAGGTTCCACTCCGCACGCCGTCGCGACAGAAAGCCCTGCCAAGCCCCCTACGACGAGGGGCACAGTGATCTCCATTCGTCCACCTCCTCTTGTGTGAGCGTCCCCGACCGCAGGCCTTCTGCGATAAACGGCGGCTCGCGGTCAAGCGTCCAGGTGCGCTCGGCGGCATCGAACGTCACATAGCGCTCGAGCTCTACGCCACCCGATGCGGCGCGTCGCACCCCCGAATACGAGGAGACGAAACGCCTGCCATCGGCGTGGCGCTCGGACATCACGATGCCGTCGAGCGCCATGGCAATCTGCTCCTCGATGAGCTCGCTCGGCAGATCGATGCCATAACGTGCAAGCAACGTCAGACGCACCACGGTCTCCTGTTCTGAACCCGCATGAAGTGTGGTGAGCGACCCGTCGTGGCCCGTGTTCATGGCCTGCAACATGTCGCAGCACTCGGCACCGCGCACCTCGCCCACCACGATGCGGTCGGGGCGCATGCGTAGGGCATTAGTTACCAGGTCGCGGATCGTCACCGCGCCCTCGCCCTCAATTGAAGCCTCGCGCGCCTCTAAGCGCACCACGTGCGGATGATGCGCAAACTTGAGCTCGGCAGAGTCCTCGATCGTCACGATGCGCTCGCCGGTGGAAATCTCACATGACAACGCGTTGAGCAGGGTGGTCTTACCAGATCCCGTGCCTCCCGCAACCGCCAGGTCCTGTCGCAGCGACACCGCACACGACAGCAGCTGCGCATACCAAAGCGGCAGCGATCCCAACCCCACGAGCTCGTCCAGCGAGCAGATACGGTCCGAGAACTTTCGGATGGTGAGAATCGGTCCGTCAATCGCCACAGGCGGAATCACCGCGTTGACGCGATAGCCCGTTTTGAGGCGGGCGTTGACGATGGGGCTGCGCTCGTCGATACGGCGGCCAAGTGGCGAGATAATGCGGTCGATAAGCACACGGATCTGCTCATCATCCTCAAACGCATGCTCGATGGGGTACAAGACGCCGCCGCGTTCAAAGAAAGCCGAGCGGCAGCCGTTGATCATGATCTCGGTAACGGTGTCGTCCTCGATGAGCGGCTGCAACGGCCCCAAGCCCACCACGTCATCCAAGATCTCGTCGATGATGGTCTCGCGCTCGGGCGTCGCGAGATCGGTCGACTCCTCAACATTGAGCGCCGCCTCCACCGCAGGACGCAATTCCGAGCGGGCAAGTGCCGGGTCGATATAGGCGCTGATACGCGCCACTTCGTCGTAACCCATGCGGTCCATCACGGCGCGCTTGGTGCGTCGTTTCACCGCGCGGCGACGCCCCGCATCTACAGGCGCTGCCGCCGCTGCAGCGCCGGCAGCCTTAATCCTCGTTTGCAGGCTCATCGCTGATCACCCTCGCGCGACCAGGGAAGGCGGATACGCGGGCGTTCGGTACGCGTTGCACGGTCGGCGACCATATCGCTCCAAGGGCCGACGGCGCACCCCAGTTCCACGAGCATCTCGCGCGTGGCCTCGCGCATGCTAGTCGCAAAAGCGCTGGTCTGCCCCACCGCCTCGTCAGCGCGCCCAAACGCCATGAGCGCGGCGAGATCCTGCCCGCCATCGGCGATACGAATCTTGGAGCTCAACGCACAGGCAATCTCAAAGCGCATGGCGACGTCCTCGTCTGCCCCGCGCGCACCGAACCGGTTGATGCGCGTGCGCGGCACACCTACTCGACTTGCCAGTTCGATGACGCGCGACGCCGATGTCGCGGACGACACCGCCGCATCGCCAACGACCAGGCAACGGTCGCTCGCCGCCACCGCAGCCGCCACGGCGTCGCCCCAAAAGACCGAGGTATCGATAAAGACCACGTCCGATTCGCGACGCAGAACATCAAGCAGTAGCTCCACCGGACGCGCCATGAGCTCGGCTTGCTCGGGCGCCGCGACGGGACCCCAGAGCGTAACGCCCGGCGCCACGCGCATCGATGTGGCTACGATATCCGGCTCGGTGAGCGTGCCCGCCGCCGACGGCTCGATAAGTGCCGCCATATCGCGCGGAGCATCGACGCCTAACAAGTCGTAAAGGTTTCCAAACATCAGGTCCAGGTCGAGCACGGCGGCACGCAAGCCCAACAGCGACGATGTGTGTGCCATGGTGGCAACGATCGTCGACTTGCCGCAACCGCCCGAACCCGAAATAGCGCAGATGACCGGAGCTCGATGCGGCGGAGCGGCAGCGTCTGCCGGCGGCATCGGAGGCGGCGGGGCGGGCGTCGGTGGCAGCGCCCCCGTCTCCCCCGCCGCAACCACACGCTGCGTCCAAGCCGGCATGGCAGCTTGTTCGGTCTGCGAGGCAGGCTCGTTCTGCGCAATCTGCTCATGCTGCATTAGCGACAACTCGCCGCACCCGGCAAAGCCCTCAACTTCGTCGAGTTCATCCGCCAGATTCACGCCGTGCACGTATCCCATATCTACAGCCGGGGAG
The DNA here is from genome assembly GCA_900552395.1 of uncultured Collinsella sp. Taxonomy (GTDB): domain Bacteria; phylum Actinomycetota; class Coriobacteriia; order Coriobacteriales; family Coriobacteriaceae; genus Collinsella. Next base: position 17,025 of record URZJ01000003.1, read on the forward strand.
TCGCCAGCATGCTGCGCCGGCCCTCCAGCGTCATCGTCTACAAGGGGGTTCCGGGGGCGCCGACCATGCTCGGCTTCCGCTTTTCCATAATCATCAACACGCGGGCCTCTTGTAGCGCGAGGCGCCCCGGGTTCCCTATCAACAAAAGCATCGGGCTCAATCGTCATGTGCCGATCGGAATCAACCGCTCCCTCGCCCGCGCGCCCGTTGCCGCATACACTGTGCGCAGCGATGACCTCGGTCGCCCCCGCGCGAAACAGCCCCTCGATATCCGACGGATCGAGCGCTTCTATCAACACGACCACGCGACTCACGCGGCCTTCGGCCGTCAGGCGCGCAACAGTCTTGCGCACATCTTCGGTATCAAACAGAGACGCCGCGATGATGGCAGCCCCGCGGCGCGACGGAAACGCCCGCGCCATGGAAACCAGCCCGTCCAGGTCACCCACGCGAAGCACCTGTGCACCCACATCACGGCCCTCGACTTCCCGCTGCAACAGCCCGTAATCGCCGCACGCGCAGCACGCAAGCCAGATCGCCTTCATCACTCGTCGCCTCCGCTCTTTTTGCCGCGCGCCGTGGCGGGAATCGTCAAGCTGACCGTTCCCTTGCCCGAGGCTCCCAGCAGTTCCTTGACGTCTTCGGGGTCAGCCGCCAGCGTCACCCATTCGATCTTGCCCTCGCGCGTGGAACCGGAATCCTCACTGGTATCGATCACGTACGCGCCGCACAGCCGATCGGTTACGCCGTCTTTTTGCACGTACACGTCCACGTAGCTGCCCACGCCCGCAGCACCGCCGACCGAGTGCTCGGCATCGACCGCCACCGAAACGGCGACCTTGCCCTTAGGCACCTCGAGCATGTGGCTCTCGGCCTTGGTGTAGACATTGCAGATCACGGCGTTTTTGGGAATACGCGAAGTCGTCACGTCGCCGCGCACCTGGCGTAGCTCGGTCGCCGCGTCACGCGGCAGCAGACTCGTCAGCCACTCCTGGGTTATGACATTGGTCTCATCGAGGGTCTCACCCACATCGATATCGCGCGCCGCGACGCATACCTCGACGCGATCGCCACCGTACTTGGCCAAGGTCTCAGCCTGGACCCGTTCGGCTTGCGAGCGGATCGACGAGCCGTAAACCATGCAGAGCAGAGCAGCGAGCACGCCCGCGACCAAACTGATGGCGATGCGCTTGCTCTTGTTCACGGCCGCTCCTCTCATGGCAGTGCCGGGCGAATGCCCGTACCACCATTGTCTGGGCGGCCAGAGTGCAAAGCGGCGCAATCGCAATCTTGGTTTTCGATGTCAAACCAATCGCTGACCAAAAGCTGACCAGCCCGTCAAGCTCGTGGCAAGGTTTTGGTCAGCACGTCAGCAAACTGCATGTTTCGAGGCTTTTCCGCAGCAAAAAAGCCGCCTCCCGAACAGTTGGGAGACGGCTGTCATAGGAAAAATCAATTACAGATGGACATCGGGATCGAGCATTTGAGCGCTCACGCGCATGGATGACGCCAGGTTTTGGAACGTTTCCAGACGCAGGCTGTCGATCTGCCCGGCGTCCTCGGCCTCGCGAACGGCGCAACCCGGCTCATGGACATGCGTGCAATCGCCAAACCGGCACGCACGCGATGCCTCGACAATCTCGGGAAAGGCGCGCGCCAGACCCCGCTCGTGACCCACGAGCGGTAGGCTGCGCAGGCCCGGGGCATCGGCGATCACGCCGGCGTCGCCCGGCAGCGTCACCATCACGCGCGCGACGGTAGTGTGACGGCCCTGGTCGTCGCGTTCGCGCACACCGCCGGTCGCCAACGTATCGTGGCCCAGCAGCGCATTGAGCAGCGTCGACTTGCCGGCACCCGACTCGCCCAGAATCATGGCGCAGCTCCCGGCAGGCACGCAGGCACGGACCTCGTCCAGGCCGCGGCCCTCGGCAGAGGACGTCACGATCACGCGCACGTCCGGACCCACCAGGCGGCGCACGCGGTCCAGATCGCGCTCGAGCTCCTCGGCATCGCAGCGGTCAGCTTTGGTGAGCACCACCACCGGTTCGGCATCGCAGTCGAGCGCCAACACCAGCGAGCGCGCCACGCGGTCGAGCAGCACCTCGCCGGCACCGAGCGCCTGCACGATTAGCACGCTATCCACGTTGGAACAGAGCACCTGGCGCTCTCCGCGGGCACGGCCGCGCCAACGCTCAAAGCTCGTACGGCGCGGCAGCACGCACTCAATCACGCCCATATCGTGCCCGGGAGCGCGGCGCACCGCCACACGATCGCCCACGGCAGGTAGCAGGACCTCGTCCTCACCGCGCGACTTGGCAAACCCCACGGCATGCTCGGCGCGGAAGGTATCGTCGGCAGTCGCCACCAGCGGAAACCCGCGATCCAAGCGCACCACGGCGCCAAGCTGCATCTGCTCGGGCTCCTCGGCATGTGCGCAGAAATCATCAAAGGCAGTCTGCTGGGCTTCATCGACCGGCAGGTCATCAAACGCCGGAACGTCCTGCAGCGCGTCGAGTCCCGGCACGCTTGCCAGCAGTTCCTCGGCAGACGCGGGAGCTTCGGTCGCAAGCTTCCGACGACGATCGCGCTTAGCCCGCGCCCCCGTCGTCTTTTTCTTCGCTTTAGCCTTAGCCTTGCCCACAAGCGCCTCCCAGCACCATAAATCACAACTGAGCAGGTATTTTCCCACAAAAAAGAGTCGGTCGAGCAAATGACTCACACACTTTCCCTCAGCCAATGGTCCCGCGAGGTTATCCGAAGGCCCGCCCGCCGGGAGGGGTTTCTTCCGAGCGATCCCGCAGCGCGAAGCGCGAGGACCAGCGAGGAAGAAACCCCGCAGGCAGTCGGGCCGGTGGGAAGGATGGCCTTTCGACCTACTCCTTCTCGACCGCGCGCATGATCGCCTTGTAGATCTCCATCAGCGGAATAATCAGGAAGGCAAGGCCCAGGGCAGCGACAACGCCCTTGAGCTCAAGCGTCACAGGGCCAAAGAACATCTCGGCAAGCGTCGGCTGCACGGTCACGATCACCGTCAGCACCAGTGCCAGAGCGGCGGAAGCCCACAGCCACTTGTTCTGCTTCTTCATGGTGAACAGCGACGCACGACGGCTGCGCATATTGAAGCAGTGGAAAATCTCGACCATGTTGAGCGTGATGAACGCCATCATCACGCCTTCCTCGTCGGCATTGCCGGCGATCATATCGGCGATGTGGATGTAGCCCATGTCAAAGTACACGCCCACAAAGAAGCTCGCCAGCACCAGCACGGTGATGATTAGGCCCTGGACCACGCAGTCCAGACCCATATGTCCGGCAAAGACACCGTCCTTGGCGTTGCGCGGCTTGCGCTTCATGATGTCGCCCTCGGCGTCCTCCATGCCCAGCGCGAGCGCAGGGAAGCAGTCGGTAACCAGGTTCACCCACAGCAGCTGCACCGGCTGGAAGATGGTAAAGCCGATGAGCGTGGCGATAAACACCGAGAAGACCTCGGCAAGGTTTGCCGAAAGCAGGAACTGGATGACCTTGCGGATGTTGTCGTAGATGCGGCGACCCTCTTCGCAAGCACCGATGATGGTGGCGAAGTTGTCGTCGGCAAGCACCATGTCGGCAACGTTCTTGGTGACGTCGGTACCGGTGATGCCCATGCCCACGCCGATGTCGGCACGCTTGATGGACGGGGCGTCGTTGACGCCGTCGCCTGTCATGGCCACGATCTGGTCGCGCGACTTCCAAGCCTCGACGATGCGTGTCTTGTGCTCGGGCTGGACGCGGGCGTACACGCCGTAGTCCTCGATGTGCGCGTCGAGTTCCTCGTCGCTCATGCGATCGAGGTCGGCACCGGTGATGGCATGGCTGCGATCGGTGACGATGCCCAGCTGCTTGGCGATGGCCACGGCGGTGTCGATGTGGTCGCCCGTGATCATGACGGTGCGGATACCGGCATCGTGGGCCTCACGAATGGCGTCGGCGACCTCGGGGCGGACCGGGTCAATCATGCCGGACAGGCCGCAGAAGACCAGGTCGTGCTCGAGCGCAGCGGGGCTGCAGTCGCTCGGGACCTCGGTGTAGGTGCGGCTTGCCAGCGCCAGTACGCGCAGGGCCTCGTCGGCCATGGCCTTGTTGGCGGCCACGAGCTCGGCGCGACGCTCCTCGGTCAGCGGGACGACCTTTTCGCCCTCGTAGATATGGGTGCACAGGCCGATCACCACGTCGGGCGCGCCCTTGGTGTACTGCTCGTACTCGCCATCCAGGGTCTCGACGATCACGGACATCATCTTGCGGCCCGAGTCGAACGGGGCCTCGCCCACGCGCGGATGCTCGGCAGTCAGGCCGGTGAGGCCAGCCTTGCCGGCGTCGTTGACGAGCGCGCACTCGGTCGGCTCGCCCACGGCCTCGCCCAGCTCCTCGTCCCACTGGGCATCGGAGCAAAGGGCCATACCGGCCAGGAACTTCTCCTTAGGCGCAGCGAGCGGTCATCTTGTTTTGGGTAAGGGTACCGGTCTTGTCGGAGCAGATGGTCTGCGTGCAGCCGAGAGTCTCGACGGCAGAGAGCTTGCGGATGATTGCCTGGCGCTTGGCCATCTTGGTCACGCCAAGCGATAGCACGATGGTCACGACGGCGACCAGGCCCTCGGGGATGGCAGCGACGGCGAGCGAGACGGCGACCATAAAGGTATCGAGCAGGGCGGTCGGGTCGGTAAGAACGTTGCCCACGCCGTGGCGGATGATATCAACGCCAAAGATGACGACGCAGATGACGATAACCATGATGGTGAGGATGCGGCTGAGCTCGGCAAGCTTCACCTGCAGCGGCGTGAGCTCTTCCTTGGCCTCGGCCAGGGCGCCGGCGATCTTACCCATCTCGGTGTTCATGCCGGTGCCGACCACGACGGCGCGGCCGCGGCCGTATACCACGGTGGAACCCATGTAGCACATGTTCTTGCGGTCGCCGAGCGGCACGTCGTCGGTGCCGGCGGCGAGCTCGATCACGTTGGCATGCTTCTCTACGGGCACGGACTCGCCGGTAAGGGCGGCCTCCTCGATCTTCATTGTGGCGCTCTCGAGCACGCGGCAGTCGGCCGGGACGGAGTCGCCCGCCTCGAGCATGATCACGTCACCGGGCACGAGCTCGGCGCTCGGCAGGTGCACGAGCTTGCCGTCGCGCAGCACCTTGGACTGCGCCGCGCTCATCTCCTGCAGGGCCTCGAGAGCCTCCTCGCTTTTAGCCTCCTGGACCACGCCCAGCACCGAGTTGACGATAACGACGAACATGATGATGGCGACATCGGCAAAGTCCGCCTCGCCCTTGACCATGCCCGTGAGCGCACTGATGACGGCGGCAACGATCAGCATGATGACCATGGGGTCGGCCATCTGCTCAAAGAAGCGCTTCCACAACGGTGTCTTCTCGGCTTCCTCGAGCTTGTTAGGGCCTGTCTTGGCGAGGCGCGACGACGCCTCGTCGTTGCTTAGGCCGAGGTTCTCATCGACGCCCTGGTCGCTGAGTACCTCCGCCGCGGCGGACAGGTATTCCTTTTGCATATAGAGTCCCCTCCTGGGATTCGGGCCACTCAGCAGATTGATGCCCGATCATAATTCCCAGGAGAAGGGCAAGGGCTCATCAAGGCTGCCGTGCTGAGCGGCAGTTGATAGTGGAGCTATGGTACCCCAAAGCAGCGCGTCTAGCCAAAACAATCCATTTGGAAATATGGTCCATAAGCAACCGTCCATAAGCAACGATGCAGACCGTATGATGCTCAACATTGATAAAACGTTTTTTCTTCGGTGCGTCGCCAAACTAAAATATCGCCCAGATAGCAGCGGTTAGAACGGTTGGTAAAGTTTTTGCATATACCGTTTTTTCGCAAAAAATGAACTTCCAATTCGGCATACGGTCGATTTTTTGGGGTATTCGGTCGGCATTTCGTTATAATCATCTCAGTTTTATTTCTTATGGTTTATCTATCAGCGCAAGACGATGTCAGATGGAGGTCTGAATGTACAAGCGCACCAAGATTGTATGCACCATGGGTCCCGCCTGCGATAGCGACGAGACCATCCGCGAGATGATCAAGGCGGGCATGAACGTCGCCCGTTTTAACTTCTCGCACGGATCCTACGACGAGCACCACGGTCGCATCGAGCGCGTCCGTCGTATTTCCAAGGAGCTCGGTCTGCCCGTCGGCATCCTGCTCGACACCAAGGGCCCCGAGGTCCGCACCGGCCTTCTGGTCGATGGTAAGAAGGTTGCCGTCAAGACCGGCGACAAGATCGTCGTCACCGCTCAGCCCACGTCCGAGGATTTCCACGGCACCTCTGAGCACATCTCCCTCGACTACCTGGCTCTGCCCTCCGAGGTCGAGAAGGGCTCCCTTATCCTGATCGATGACGGCCTGGTTGCCCTCGAGGTCGAGTCCGTCAGCGGCCAGGACATGACCTGCGTCGTTAAGAACGACGGCCTGATCGGCGAGCGCAAGGGCGTCAACATGCCCAACGTCAACATCTCGCTGCCCGCCATCACCGAGCGCGATCGTCAGGACATCCTCTTTGGCCTGACCGAGAACATCGATTACATCGCCGCTTCCTTCATCCGTGACGGCGAGTCCGTCCGCGGCATCCGCAAGCTTTGCCGCGAGAACGGTGGCGAGCACGTGACGATCTTCCCGAAGATCGAGTGTGCCCTGGGCGTCGAGAACTTCGACGAGATCCTCGAGGCTTCCGACGGCATCATGGTCGCCCGTGGCGACCTGGGCATCGAGATCAAGCCCGAGCTTGTTCCGCACATCCAGAAGGAGATCATCGCCAAGTGCAACGCGGCCTACAAGCCCGTTATCACCGCTACGCAGATGCTCGACTCCATGCAGCAGAACCCGCGCCCGACGCGCGCCGAGGTTGCCGACGTTGCTAACGCCATCTACGACGGCACCGACGCCGTCATGCTGTCCGGCGAGTCCGCTGCCGGTAAGTACCCGGTTGAGGCCGTCAAGATGCAGGCCAGCATCGCTCTCGAGACCGAGAAGTACCTCCCGGCCCACGCTCCGCTCGAGGTTCCGGCTGACGCTCACGGCACCCGCGTCGTCAACAACGTTGTGGGTATGTCCGCTGTGAACATGGCCACCACCGTTGGCGCCAAGTGCATCACCGTGCCGACGACCACCGGTCGTACCGCTCGCTTGATCTCGCACTTCCGTCCCAACATGCCGATCTGCGCGTTCTCCCGCCACGAGTGGGCCGTCCAGCAGATGATCATGTACTGGGGCGTTATCCCGCATCAGGCCGAGATTACCCAGGGCACCGTCAACGGCACGATCGTCAAGGCGATCGAGACCGCTAAGGAGCTCGGCTACGTCGAGGCCGGCGATCTGACCGTCGCCACCGCCGGCGATCCCCGCATGAGCGTCCAGCTCGAGGACAAGGTCTCCTCGACCAACGTCGCTTACGTCGCTCAGGTGCGCTAAATCGCACTTGCAAGCACACTTGCATTGCAAAGGGCCCGGAAGGCTTTGCCTTCCGGGCCCTTTTTCTGTGCGTCGATGCCTCCCGCACGGCATGACACGCAACCAGCTACTTATGGCATGCTATGAAATGTGCAGCTCGTTTGCCGTGTTTACGCCCTGCGACGGGAGCTGTTGGTCGATTGGGATGAGCTGTTCACTGCCGGGCCGGCCAGCTAGCAGCTAGCGATCAGGGGCAGAGCAGGAACACCGGGTGATGCGACGCGGGCGGCAAATCCCGCCTCGGTTAGCTCGATGACCTCGGTAAACGTTGCATCGAAAAACTCCTCGGTTAGCAGGCGATACGGCGGATGATCGGGCTCGCCGGGGTTTTCGCGTACAATCTCGTGCATAACGCCAATGGTCTTGAGCACATACTCCTTATGGATGGGATACTGCCCAAAACGCGTCGCAGCGGTATAGAGGCGATCGGTCGCACGCGGAATGGAAACGATGCCCAGCGTCTTGCCAAACCAGTCAAAGTCGCCTTGCTTTTTAATGCGGAATTCCTCGCACGGCTTGCCGCCGTGCGCTTCCAGATACTGGTTCACACGCGTGTTCCATACCGTGTCGGCCACCAGATGCGACCAGACGCCCAGCGTTAAATCGAGCAGCGACTGCGCCACATCTTCGGACGCAAGCGAGAACTCACAGGCGCCGGGACCGACAACCGGCTCGGCATCCCTGTAGCGCTGAGGATAGTGCACGCGGTTCAGTCGCTCGCGCTCCTCGACAATCGAGGTAGCCTCAGCAGGTTCGCCCGCGGGTGCGCCTTTAAGCAGCGGCGCCACATAGGTATCCCAGAACTCGTGCTCGCGCGGCTTAGGGATAGGCTCGGGGTTTGCAAAGTGTGTAATGCGATACGGAATGGGATCAGCGATACCAGGGACCATATAGCCCACGAAGATATCCGGAACCACGCAGCCAAACAAAAAGGCATTGCGGTCGCGCACGCTATTGGCAAGCGCGCCGGTGCGCTCCAGCAAACGCTCCGTTTGAGCGATATGAATGTTCCAACTTGGCATAGCCACCCCCATAAAACCTGGATAACTATACCATCACGGCAAAGCCGCGCGGGCCGCTACGCACGCTCTACGCAGCAACTATTCCGCAGCGCCGCTCTCGGTTCCATACGACGACACCGGCACCTCGACCACATGGTGATATCGATCGATATAGATGGCGCGGGCACCCAGGCGTCGCACCAAATCTTGATGGTGCGTACTCATCAAAACCGTCTTACCGGCAGCAACGTAGGTCAGCAAAAAGTTGACTACGATGTCGCACGAGTCCTCATCGAGCCCGTTGGTGGGCTCATCGAGCACTAGGATATCGGGGTTCATCGACACGACCGCAGCCAGCGCAACGCGCTTCTTTTGCCCGCCCGAAAGCTGATAGGGCGAGGCATCGACCAGATCGGCAACCTGGAACAGCTCCATGGCATCGCGCACGCGGCGCTCGAGCTCGTCTGCCGGCAGCCCCATCTGCGCGGGACCAAAAGCAACTTCCTCGCCCACCGTAGCGCAGAACAGCTGGGCGTCGGCATTTTGAAACACAAAACCTACGCGCTGATGAAAACGCTGAGCGGCCGCGGAATCCTTGAGATATGCCGCATCGATCACGTGCCCGTCAAACAGGTACGCACCCGCGTCCGCTAGTTCAAGACCGTTGATAAGGCGCATAATCGTCGTCTTACCGCAGCCGTTGGGACCGAGTAGGGCAACGAGTTCACCACGATCGACCTGCAGCGACACACCATCGACAACCGTATGCCCCGCATAGGAGAACACCACGTCGCGAAACTCGATGAGCGGCACGCTCTTGGCGCCAGTAGCACCGCTCGCGCCCATCACGCCATTCGTATCGTTTGCCAAAACGTCGCCCTTCCCTATCCACATCGACGGCTCGGCCGCCCGCGCTACAGCACCGCGCACAACGCGGCGAGCAGCACCACGACGGCCGCATAAACCGCATCGCGCCAGCCAAAGCCGCTCCGCCCGGGCGCCGGGTACGCACCGGCAAAGCCGCGGCAGAGCATAGCCTCGTCCATCGCGTGGCTGCACTCCATCGCCTTGATAAAGGTCATGCCCATGATACCCGCGATCGAATCGGTACGCGAAAATCCCTCAGGCGCACGGCCAACGCTGCGCAACATGACCGATTCGCACAGATCGTGCGCCGTGCATCCCAGCACCTCGATATGCTTGAGTGCCATATCAAAGGTAAAGATGACCTCGTCGGGCAGGCGCAGCATCTTAAGCGCCGCCGACATGCGACTCCAGGTGAGCGTCCACGAAACGCCCAGCACCAGCGACACGTTAATGAACGTCTTGAGTGCAATCTTGAGCATGGCGCCCGTGGCGGAAGCACCCAGCAGCAGGGCAGGCAGCGCCAAAACCACGGCAAACCCCGCGGCAGCCAACGCCGGCACAAAGGTAGCGCACAGCCCGCGTACAGGGCGCACCGCGACCAGCACCAACGCGATAGCCGCCATCAACATGAGGTACAGCGGGCTCTGCGTCAGGCACACGCACAGAACGCAGACGAACATCCCCACCAGGCGCACCGGAGCCGAAACGCAAGAAAGGGCACGGTCGACCATCGACCCGCCCTCGTTCGCGCCTCCACCCAGGCGAACCCGCTCAAGCAGGCTCGCCAGGTGCAGGACATTCTTTTGCATTACACGATGCCGAGCCCCCGCGGGCTCGTAACGCTGCTCGACCGCAAGCCAGCTAGGCAGCTCGACCGTCGCCATGGGCTCCGCTTTCCTTGACCGTCAGCGAGACCAGGCGGAATGCGATGGTGAGCACCGCCACGCCAATCACGCCCGAGAGGATATACATGGCAGCCTGGCCGGCAAAGCCAAGGCCCTGCTCCTCGGAATAGGCCTGCAGATAATCGCCCGTAGGCAGAGCGTCGGCAAAGGTCGGGGTATCGAGGCCGACCGAAGCCTGCAGACTGTCGTCACCAGTCTCCTGAACGACGGTCGCGGCGCCCTCGGCGTCCCACTCGCCCCATGCGTCACCTGTGGCCAACAGGCCCAGCGGCGTGGCCACGACAAGCACGGCGACCAGGATGAGCGTGGGGACCAGCGAGGTCTTCTTGGCGGCAGCGCCCTCGGCAGCAAACTGGCCATCGACGGCCTCGGGCCCGACGATAACGCTCGGCGCCGTCTTCTTAATGAAACCGTAGATGGCGGCCGTCGCCACGCCCTCGACCACGCCAGCAACCAACATATGCGGAATCATCATGGCCGGAATGGCAACGGACAGCGGGAAGGGGCAGTACAGTGGAGCGCCCGAAGCGTTGGTGAAGAGCATCGGCTGAATACCGAACTCGCCGCGCACATGGCCGCCAGGCACAGGCCGACCCAACCGCTCACGATGGCAGAAACCGAGGTGCCCCAGCTCTTGTCGTGCAGACGGCTGTTGAGCGCACGGAACACGATAGCAGCGGTAAACGGCAGCACAAAGGCCATGTTAAAGCAGTTTGCGCCAAAGGACAGAACGCCACCGTCGCCAAACAGCAGCGCCTGCAGCGCCAGCGCGACCGAAACCGCGATGGCACCGGCCTCGGGACCCAGCAGCAGCGCGATGAGCGCGCCACCAACGGCGTGACCAGTGGTGCCACCGGGGAGCGGCACGTTGAACATCATGAGCAAGAAGGAAAATGCGGCGCAGATGCCCAGGAACGCCATATGCTCGCGATCGAGCGTGGCGCGTACCTTTTTGATGCAATGGACCCAAACGGGCACCATCGCCACCGCCATGACGGCATCGGTCTGCGGGGACAGATAGTTATCGGGAATATGCATGAGCCCTCTCAATCAGAACGTTGCGTGTTACGTTTCCAACAATCCGTAACACCGACTCAGCATACTAACAAAAAGGCGCACCGCCCACAACGCAGCACGTCCTTGCAATACGTACGTTATTAACCCAGGTCCACGCACCGCCCAATAAAGGGCCCATGCACTCCCAACTTTCCGGTCACCCGGAAGAAGGTGCAGTCCGCTCGCAACAAGGTTAACGCAGGAACCCGCCCCCGAGAGGGGTTTTCTAAGGCAACATCCCGCAGCCGCAAAGCGGCGAGGTCGTTGCCGTGAAAACCCCGCAGGGGGCGGGTTCCGAACGGCAAAGATTACGAGCGAACCTCGCCGTTTACGCCCTTGCACACCTTGGTGACGATCTTCTGGTGCGCCTTCTCGACCTCTTCGCTGGTGAGCGTGTGGTCATCAGAGCGATACGTAAGTGCGAAGGCCATGGACTTCTTGCCCTTGCCGATGCGGACCGGATCGCGGTAGACATCGAACAGGCGCACGCCCTCGAGCAACTTACCGCCGGCGCTCGTAATGCGGCGCTCAAGATCCTCACAGGTCACGGAGTTGTCAACCACAATGGCAAGGTCGTGCTCAACGGCCGGGTACTGCGAGAACTCACGGTAGTTCTCCTGGTTGCGGGCGCCCTTGATCAGCTTGTCCAAGTCGAGCTCAAAGGCAACGACGACCTCATCGATGCCCATCGCCTCGCGCGCCTCGGGGTGAATCTCGCCGACCCAGCCCAGCACGGTTCCGCCGGACAGAACCTCGGCCGCACGACCCGGCTGCAAGAAAGCGTAGCCCTCGCCCTCGACAGGACGGAAGCGAACCTTCTCGATGCGCAGCTGGGCGAGCAGCTCCTCGACAATGCCCTTGCCAAAGAAGAAGCGCAGCTTACGGTACTTCATGTTCCAGGACTGCTCGCTCCACTGGCCCGAGAGCACACCCGCCACGGACTTGGTCTCCTTGGGCAGGCTGGCGTTCTCGCGACCGTGGAACAGGCTGCCGACCTCGTACAGGTGCACGTTGGGCGTGCCGTGGGCCTCGTTGTAGGCCACGGACTGCAGCAGGCCCGGCAGCAGCGAACGACGCATCTCGGTCTGCTCGGCCACCAGCGGGTTCATGAGCACCACGGGGCAGCCGCGGCCTTCGGTGGACATGCCAATCTTCTCCAGGTCGCCCGGGGCGGCAAAGCCAAAGGTCGTGGTCTCGTTGAGGCCGCAGGCGCGCAGGATCTCGCCGACCTTGCGGGTGAGCTTCTGCTCGCGGGTCAGGCCGCCGATGTGGTTCTTGGCAGCCGGGATGGTCGCCGTCACACGGCCCATGCCCCATAGGCGCAGGACCTCCTCGATCAGGTCAATCTCGCGCGGCAGGTCGGGACGGAAGCTCGGCGGGGTAACCATAAAGTCCTCGCCGTCGCGCTCGACGGTGCAGCCCAGACGGGTAAGCGAACGCTCGATAAAGTCGGGCTCGATGTCGGCACCGCAGATGGCATGCACGCGGGCCAGGCGCAGCTTGATGCTGTCGATAGTCTTGGGCGCGGGGAAAACATCGACATGGCCGGGGGCGACCTCGCCGCCGGCGATCTCCTCGATGAGCGCGCAGGTAACGTTGGCGACATCCACGCAGCCAGTCTCGTCAACCTGGCGCTCAAAGCGGATGGAGGCGTCGGAGATCAGCGACAGGTCACGGCTGGTGTGCGAGGTGCGACCGGCGTTGAAGCAAGCGCTCTCGACCATCACGTCGACGGTATCGTCCTCGATCTCGGAATCCATGCCGCCCATGACACCGGCCAGCGCCACGGGACGCTCGCCGTCGGTGATGAGGCCCATGCCGGCGTCGAGCACACGCTCCTCGCCATCGAGCGTCGTGAACTTCTCGTCCTGCTGGGCGGCGCGAACCACCACGCGACGGTGGCCATCGCGCTCGGCAAAGGTGTCGAGGTCAAAGGCGTGCAGCGGCTGGCCGGTGAGCATCATCACGTAGTTGGTGATGTCGACGATGTTGTTGTGCGGGCGCACGCCCAGGGCGTTGAGGCGCTTGACCATCCAGTCGGGCGACGGGCCGACCTTGACGTTGCGCACGATGCGGGCAACGTAGCGGTCGCACAGGCCCTCGTCGGCGATCTCGACCGAAAGCTCGTCGTCGGTCGCGCGGCCGGTCTCGACCTTGATGGCGGGCAGCTCAACGTGGAAATCGCGGTCGAAGATGGCACCGGTCTCGCGGGCCATGCCGATCATGGACAGGCAGTCGGGGCGGTTGGGCGTGATCTCGCAGTCGAGCACGGTATCGCTCGAGCCCACATACTCGGCAAACGGCATGCCGCAGGGCGTGCCCTCGGGCAGGATCATGATGCCGGAGTGGTCGCCGCCCAGGCCGAGCTCGCGCGCGGAGCAGTTCATGCCCATGGACACGACGCCGCGAAGCTTGCTCTTCTTGATCTTGACGTCGCCGGGCAGGACAGCGCCGATCATGGCCGTGACGATGTGATCGCCGGCCTCGAAGTTCTGCGCGCCGCAGACGATCTGCAGCGGAGCGGGGTTGCCGTCAGCGTCGAGGTTCTTGTCGCCCACGTCGACCGAGCACACATACATGTGGTCGCTATCGGGGTGCGGGGTCTTGGTGAGCACCTGGGCGGTCACCACGTGGTCGAAGGACTCGCCCACGGTATCGATCGCCTCGACCTCGGTGCCGGTACGGACATATTCGTCCGAAAGAGTCTTGGGATCCTCCGGAATATCGATCATGGTCTTGAGCCAGTCGTAAGAAACGCGCATCTAACTGGTCTCCTTTCATAAATGCGGCTTTGAGCCAAAAACTGCAACGGAGACGGGTTTTCCAAGTGCCGCAGATTGCCTTGAAAGAGGAGGGCCGCGTACTTAGGTACGCAACCGACGATTGAAAGGCAAGGGGCGGCGCTTGGGAAAGCCGCCGGGCCTAGAACTGATTTAAGAAGCGCATATCGCCCGTCATGAGCGTTCGCAGGTCGGGCAGGTCGTAGCGCAGGGCCGCGACGCGCTCGGCGCCAATGCCAAAGGCGAAGCCGGTGTACTTCTCGGGGTCGATGCCGCAGTTGATGAGGACGTTGGGGTCGACCATGCCGCAGCCCAGGATTTCGATCCAGCCGCTGTGCTTGCAGAAGTTGCAACCCTTGCCGCCGCACACGTGGCAGCTCACGTCCACCTCGCAGCTGGGCTCGGTGAAGGGGAAGAAGTGCGGGCGGTAGCGCGTCTTGCGGTCCTCGCCAAACATGCACTTAACAAAGTAGTCGAGCGTGCCCTTAAGATCGCCAAAGGTGATGCCCTCGTCGACGACCAGGCCCTCGATCTGGTTGAACTGCGGCAGGTGGCAGGCGTCGGCCGTGTCGGGACGGTAGACGGTGCCCGGGCAGATCATGTAGATGGGCGGCTTCTGCGACTCCATGGTGTGGATCTGCACGCCCGAGGTCTGGGTGCGCAGCAGCACGTCGGACTCGCCGTGGGCGTGAGCCTCGGGGTGCGTGACGCTGCCGGGGTTGTTGTCGACCACGTAGAACGTGTCGCGGGCCGAGCGGCTCGGGTGATCCATGGGCGCATTGAGCGCGGTGAAGTTGTAGTAGGAGGTGTCGACCATGGGGCCGGACTCGACGGTGTAGCCGATGCCGCAGAAGATGTCCTCGGCCTCCTCGATGATCTGCTTGATCAGGTGCTGATGGCCGATCTGCGGACGGATGCCCGGCAACGTGATGTCGACGGCATCGTGCTCGAGCGCATGCTTGAGGGCGGCGGCCTTCATCTCGGTGGAGCGCTCGTCGAGCATGCCCTCGATCAGCTGGCGCATCTCGTTGGCGCGCTTGCCCATGACGGGACGATCCTCGGGGGCGAGCTTGCCCATCATGCGCATCAGGCCGGTGATGCGGCCCTTGCGGCCGAGCAGCGCGACGCGCGCGGCCTCGAGCTTGGCGGCGTCGTCGGCGCCTGCGACGAGCTCCTTGGCCTCTTCCTCGAGTTTGACCAGATCATCAATCAGACTCATGTCTTCCCTTTCGTCTCTCGCGCATCCGCTTGCCGGGGCGGCTGGCACCGCCCGACGCTTACGGATGTGCGGCCCGGTTCGGTAACAAAAAACCGTCCTCGGGCATGTGCATTGCCCAAGGACGGTTGAATTCCGCGGTACCACCTTGTTTGACCCGGCGGATGTCTGACCCGCCGCGCCCACTCTTTGCCCCTTTTCGCGAGGCTCACGGCTTCCCTACTGGAGACATCGCCGCCGCGTGGCCGCGCGCCCGTTGAGGTCGCTGCTCGGGAGTGAACGCTTGGCCCTTGCCACCGCAGGAAGGCTTGCAGCCCATGACCTTCCCTCTCTTGCCGGCGACGCGGCGGGCAAAACCCTCTCCGTCAACGCATTGGGCTATAGGATAACACATTCTGCGAGCATATCGCCGCGTTCCGTTTTGTTCGCACTGGGTACAAGGCAGGTAGCTGTGCAAACTGGCCGTACGCCCACCCGTGGCGTCCGGTCTGCGAGATCAAGGATATAGGTATGGGAAAGAACAAGGATAAGATGGCCAAGCCCGCAGCGGATAAGACGCCCAAAGGCATGAAGGTCGATAAGGCTGTCAAAAAATTCCGTAAGCTCGAGGGCAAGCTGTGGACTCGCGAGTACCTGCTCAAGATTGCCGAGTTTGACGGCGCGACCATTGCTCCCGCCAACGGCGCCGCGGCCCGCGCCGATGCTATGGGCACCCTTGCCGGCGAGCATCACAAGCTCCTGACCAGCAAAAAGTCTGTCGAGCTTGTGCACTCGCTGGCACGCGAGACGGTCGCCGGCGGCAAGATCGACGACCCGCAACTGCTCAACGAGATCCGCGTGCTCGGCCGCGACCAGCGCGAGGCGAGCGTCATTCCCACCGAGGAGGCCGAGGCTTGGACCAGGCTCACCTGCGAGGCCGATGCCGTGTGGCACAAGGCCAAGACGGCCAATGACTGGGCGAGCTTTGAGCCCTATGTGGATAGAATCGTCGCCCAACTTAAGCATCAGGCCGAGCTCATGGACCCCAAGCGCGACCCATACGACGTTTGGCTCGACCAGTACGAGCGCGGCCTTTCCGCCAAGAGCTTCGATGCGTTTTGCGATGAGGTCAAGGCCACGGTCGTGCCGCTCGTGCACGCCATCGGCGAGCGCGGCCAGCAGCCGGCTGCCGACTTTTTGCACGCCCACGTGCCCGAGGCTGCCCAGCGCGCCATGAGCTTCGACTTGATGAAGCTTGTCGGCATGAACCTGGACGACACCACGCTTGCCTTTACCGAGCACCCGTTTAGCGAGGGCTTCTCGGTGGGCGACGCGCGCATCGCCACGCACATCTACGAAGACGACTGCATCTCCAACGTCTACAGCATCATCCACGAGGCGGGACACGCCATGTATGAGCTGGGCGTCAATCCTGCCTATGCGCGCACCTGTCTTGAGGGTGGCACCTCCATGGGCATCCACGAGAGCCAGAGCCGCTTCTTCGAGAACACCGTGGGTCGCAGCCGCGCCTTTATGGGACCGCTGCTCGAGGTGCTGCGCCGCCACGCACCCGAGGTCTACGGCGACGTCGACGAGGACACGCTCTACCGCGCCGTGAACATCGCGCAGCCGTCGCTGATCCGCACCGAGGCCGACGAGCTCACCTATCCGCTGCATATTATGGTGCGCTACCAGATCGAGCGCATGCTGTTTGCCGGCGAGGCCACGGCCAAGGACATCCCCGCGCTTTGGAACCGCTTTATGAACGAGTACCTGGGCATTCCCGTTCCCGACGACACGCACGGCTGCCTGCAGGATACGCACTGGAGCGGCGGCTCGTTTGGCTACTTCCCCACGTATGCACTGGGTAGCGCCTACGACGCCATGTTTGTGCCGGCCATGTGCCGCGACGGTGTCGACCTTAACGGCGCCTGTGCGAGCGGCGACCTGGCGCCCGTCCGCGCCTGGCTGGGCGAGCGCATTTGGCAGTGGGGCCGCGCCAAGGACGCGCCGGAGCTCATCAAGGGCGCCTGCGGCATGGCGTTCGATGCCCGCTACTACTGCAGCTACCTGCAGGACAAGTTCACCACGCTGTATCAGCTGTAAAGCTTAGGCGACACGCCAACGCAAAGGGGGCGCCGCGGGTTGGTTCCGCGGCGCCCCTTTTTCATCTAAGCCAGAGACCCGGCACT
>URZJ01000004.1 GCA_900552395.1 uncultured Collinsella sp.
ATGCGCCATGCCGACGCGCTTGAGGGCGGCGATGGCGATCTCGGTCGCCTCCTCCTTGCTCTTCTTTTGCAGCTTGATGGGCGCGAGCGTCAGGTTGCCGAGCACCGTCATGTTGGGATACAGGTTGAACTGCTGAAACACCATGGAACTATACTTGCGAGCCATCTCCAGGTGGTTCTTTTTGGTAAGCGGCGTACCGTCGATGATGACCTCGCCCGACGTGGGCTCCTCCAGATAATCGACGCAACGGATGAGCGTCGACTTACCCGAGCCGGAAGGCCCGATCATTACGAGCTTCTCGCCGCGCTTGACGGTGAGGTTGATATCTTTGAGCACATGCAGGTCGCCAAAGTACTTGTTGAGATGCTTGATCTCGATCATGTCTGCCATGAATGTCCCTTCCCTGCGTTTACACGAGTTGAACTATTGTACGGAAAGAACCACGTTTCCGCAGCCCACACTACATTCCCGTAAAGAACCCGCAATCTTCCACCCACTCATTAGGGACAGACTTAAATGAGTGCCTGCTCATTGGGCACTCATTTAAGTCTGTCCCCAATGAGCGCTCAACCGCCCTTGTTGAGCATAAGTCAGCGAAAACCCGTACACGCGAGCAAGGTGACGTGAAATGAAAGGGCGCAGACCTTATGGTCGCGCCCTTGAAATTGAACGTCAGATTGCCGTGTGTACGGGTTTGCAGCGTCGAGCCGTTATGCGGTTTGGTAAAACCGCATAACAAATTACGCGAGCTTTGCTCCGACGATCTTGGCCGCGGCAGGCTTGTCGAAGTTGCCACCGGTGGCCTTGCCCAGAGCGCCCATGACCTGGCCCATCTGCTTCTTGGACGTGGCGCCCAGCTCGGCAATAACCTGCTCGATCAGAGCCTCGAGCTCCTCGCCCGAAACCTGCGCGGGCAGCAGGCTCTCCAGAATCTTGACCTGCTCGCTCAGGTTATCGGTACGCTCTTGGTCGGTGCCGGCCTTGATGGACATCTCCAGCGTCTCGCTCGTCTGCTTAATCAGACGCTTGATCATGCTGTTGACGTCTTCCTCGGTCACATCGCGGCGCTCGTTGACCTCGATATTCTTCACCTCGGCCTTGACCTGGCGAATGATGGACAGGCGAACCTTGTCCTTAGCCTTCATGGCCGCGATCATTTCCTTCTGCAGCTCTTCGTTGGTCATCTGCAAATCCTCCTCAATAGCGTGGGCGGCACTCACGCGGGCGCCGCCCCATGATTACTCAGTCGTCGACGCGTCGTCGGTCGAACTCTTGGTGACGCCCTTCAGGCTCACGTTATAGGGCACGTCCTTAGGCATGGGGTTGACGGTGATGTCGGCATCCTTCTTGTACTGCTCCAGCCACTCGCTGTACGCGGTGCTGACCGCTTGCGTCTTCACCACGTTGGAGACGTACTTTTTGATGGCCTTGGGCACCTGGTTGATGTCGTCAACCTGATTATCGACATGGAAGTAGTCGGTGCACTTGATGATGTGGTAGCCATAGGTCGACTCGATGACTTCGCTCACGTCGCCCTTGTTGAGCCCCTCGAGCGCCGTCTGGTAGCTGTCGACAAAGGTGGTGAGCTTATCCCAGCCCACATCGCCCTTCTTCTCCTTGGATCCGGTGTCCTCGGAGTACTGTTCAACGGCGTCCTCAAAGCTCAGCTCACCGGAGTTGATCTTGTCCAGGCACTCCTGCGCCTTGGCCTTGGCGGCAGCCTTGTCCTCGTCGGAAGCGTCGGAATCAACCTTGATCAGGATGTTCGACGAGCGACGGGCATCGTTGTAGTTGGACAGGTTCTCGTTGATGTAATCGACAATCTCGCTGTCCTTGGGCTTGCTGGTGGGCGCCACAGCATCCTTAAGCTTTTGCTGCGCCAGGCTCTCCTTGAGCGAGTCCTTGTAGGTGTCCTCGGTGTAGCCGTAGGTCTTAAGGGTCTTCTTAAAGGCCTTGGCACCGCCCGCGCTCTTGCACGCGTCCTTCCAAGCCTTCTCGACCTCCTCGTCCGACACCGTCACGCCGTTCTCCTTCTGTGCCTGTTGAAGCAGAATCTGCTGCGTGTAGGAGTCGATGAGTTGCTTGCGGTACTTCTTGGGCGTGAGGTCGTTGTCGACCAGATACTGTGCCCAGTCCTTGTCCTTGGTGTAGCCGTAGGACGTGCGCATGCTCATGATCTGCTTGGTCACGGTGTCCTCGGTGAGGTTGGTGCCGTTGATAGTGGCAGCTACACCGCCGGTAAGCTTGTAGCCCGAGGTGTCCTCGGCCTGCGACATCAGGCCGGAGCACGCCATGGCCGAGACGGAAAGTAGCATTGCCAGCACGCCGATGACCACCAGAACGATCTTGACGGTCTTGGACACGCGGGTCTTGCGCTGCTTCTTGCGAGAGCTGGAGGCGGCGCGAGCCTGCTGCTCGGGCGTCGGCTCGGGTGCGGGGTTCTTTTTCTTATTTGCCATAGTTGGCCTTTCGCATAACGAATCGAACAAACGCCATTGTGTCACAACGCAGCCCTCGCGGCACGCTTGGTGCATTGGGGACAGGTTAATCTGCACCATTTTGGTGCAAAGGGGACAGCTCTGGCAGCCGGCAGTTAGGGACGTTCCTTTTCTGCCGACAGTTAGAGACAGTCCCCAAGTGCCGGCACATAAGGAACGTCCCTAGGTGCCGGTTTAGCCCCACCTTAGAAGTGACGGCGGATGGCGTCGACCATGCCCTGGGGCGTGGTCTGGCCGAGCACATCGGCTGCGGCATCGGCGTCCATAAAGATATTCATGAGCGCTTGCAGGGCCTCGACCTGGCCGCCCGGCTCGGCAATACCCAAATTGATGACGATCTGCGCCGGCACGGGGGCACCCATGCCGGCCATAGCATTGAACGTCACGGGCGCGGCGGGCTTTACCACCGCGATATAGGGCTTGGCCACAAACCCTGGGTCGGTGTGTGGGATGGCGATGTTGGCCGCCGGCATGGCAAGACCCGTGGGATAGGCATCCTCGCGCGTGCGAACGGCATCGAGCCAACCGTCGGCAATGTAGCCGCGCGGGGCAAGCTCGCCCTCAAGCCGCGCGAACACCTCATCCGGCGTCGCACACTCCCAATCAAAAAACACCAGCTCAGGCGTAAACAGCGCTTCGTTATCCGCCATGCGCTCACCTCTCTCACCTAGTCATTCAAGAACGTCCCCGATGACTACCCAAAACAAAAGGTGGCGCCAATGACCACCCTGACTACTCGGCTAAATTGTACTGTGCGTCGCTAGCCGCGAGGCGCGTCAATTGCCACCTTGCCGCTCTCCAGCACGTGAACGCGGCCGTCGGCAAGCATTTGCACGACCTCGGGATACAGCACATGCTCAATCGCGTGGATGTGCTCCTCGAGCGTGTCGACATCCCAGCCCTCCTCAACAGCCAGCGCACGCTGGGCGATGATGGGACCGTTGTCGTAGATCTCGTTGGCAAAATGCACGGTCACGCCAGTTACCTTGACGCCGCGCGCAAAGGCATCGTCAATCGCATGCGCACCGGTAAAGCTCGGCAGCAGCGCCGGATGCAGATTGACCACGCGGTTGGGAAACGCCGCCAGCAAAGGCGTGTGCACCATGCGCATGTAGCCGGCCATGACCACATACTCGCAGCCGCGCTCGAGAAGCTCGTGCGCGATGATCTCGTCAGCGGCGATGGGGTCGGCGTAGACATCCTTGGACAGCGTGAGCGTCTGGATGCCCGCGCGCTCAGCGCGCTGCAGACCCTTAGCCGAGGGACGGCTCGACACCACAAGCTCAATCGAAGCGTTGAGCTTGCCGGCGGCGATCAGATCGATCAGCGCCTGCAAGTTGGTACCCGAACCGCTGATGAGTACACCGATCTTGAGCGGCTCTGCCGTATCGGTGCCGGTCGGACGGGTATAGGGCACAAAGCCCAGGCCCTCGGCGGCAGCCATCTGCTCGTTAGCGCTCATCGGAGTACACGACCTTACCGGAACCCTCGACGCACTCGCCCACGCGGAACGGCTTCTCGCCCAGCGCGACCAGGGCCTCGGTAACCGTGGCCTCGTCCTCGGGGGCGACGATCAGGCACAGGCCGACGCCCATGTTGAAGGTCTTGCATGCCTCGTTGGGCGCGAGCTCGGCCTGGCGCGACACGTAGGTGATGACGGGCGGAACGTCCCAGCCCATCTCGGCACCATTGCGGGTGACCACGGCGTCGACGTCATCGGCGAGCGCACGGTTGAGGTTCTCGGTAATACCGCCGCCAGTGATGTGGGCGATGGCGTGCACGTTGGCGCCGCCGCGCAGCAGCTCCAGGATCGGCTTGACGTAGATGCGCGTGGGGGCCAACAGAGCGTCTGCCAGCGATGCACCGCCGAGCTCCTCGAGCGGACGGCTCAGCTCCTCGGCCTTAGCGACGGCCTCGGGCGTGCCCGGCTTAACGCCGTCGACGCCAATGACCTTACGCACGAGCGAGTAGCCGTTGGAGTGCACGCCGGTGGAAGGCAGGCCCAGGATCACATCGCCCGGGCGGACGTTTGCGGGGTCGAGCATCTTGGGACGGTCGACGACGCCCACGGTAAATCCGGCAAGGTCGTAGTCGGCAGGAGCCATGACGCCCGGGTGCTCGGCCATCTCGCCGCCCACGAGCGCGCAGCCCGCGAGCTTGCAGCCGTCGGCCACACCCTTGATGATCTTTGCCATGTGCTCGGCCTCGATGTGACCGATGGCAACGTAGTCCAGGAAGAACAGCGGCTCGGCGCCCGAAGCCAGAATATCGTTGACGCACATAGCGACCAGGTCCTGGCCCACCGTCTCGTGACGGTCCATGATCTGGGCGAGCACGAGCTTGGTGCCCACGCCGTCGGTACCGCTGATCAGGATCGGGTCTTCCATATCCTTAAGCGCGGCGGCCGAGAACAGGCCACCGAAGCCGCCGATACCGCCGATAACCTCGGGGCGGTTGGTATCCTTGACCATCTGCTTAATCGCGTCGACGGCGCGGCCGCCCTCGGCGGTATCGACGCCGGCGTCCTCGTACGTCACATGCTTGCTGTCGCTCATCTGAGCCTTCCTCTCCCACTACCGTGGCGCCGCGCGTGCGCCAAACGGTGCTCATAGTTGCGTTCATTTCGGCGCGCGCCATAACAGCACGCTCCGTCATATCAACAAAACAGCAGGTAAAACCTACCAAAATAAACCTGTCCCCATATGGCAGGTTTTATGCCTCGCCGTGCTCCTCTTCCCAGCTGCGGTCGTCGTATTTCTCGATCACGGCGTCGTCGTCAAAGTGCAGCGGCTTGTCCAGGTTGCGGGGCTTAAAGCCCTCCATAAACTTGTCGCGGCCAAAGCTCTCGGGAATCGCCACGGGGTAGCGGCCGGTAAAGCACGCATCGCAGTAACCGCCCTTGGGCATGACCTTAAGCAGGCCCTCGACCGAAAGGAAGGCCAGCGAATCGGCGCCAATGTACTCGCAGATCTCATCGACCGTCTTGTTGGCGCTGATAAGCTGCGACTGCACGTCGGTATCGATACCGTAGAAGCACGGCCAGATGACCTCGGGCGAGTTGATGCGGATATGAATCTCCTTGGCGCCGGCGTTGCGCAGCATCTTGACGAGCTGCACCATGGTGGTGCCGCGCACGATGGAGTCGTCGATGACGACCAGGCGCTTGCCCTCGATGTTGTCGCGCAGCGGGTTGAGTTTCATACGCACGCCCATGGCGCGCAACTCCTGCGTAGGCTCGATAAACGTACGGCCCACGTAGCGGTTCTTGATAAGGCCCTCGCCAAAGGGAATACCGCTCTCGTGCGAATACCCCTCCGCAGGCGGCAGGCCGGAGTCGGGCACGCCGATGACCAGGTCGGCCTCGACAGGCTCCTCATGTGCCAGCTGACGACCCATGTCGTAACGGCAGGCATAGACGCTCTTGCCGTTCATGATGGAGTCGGGGCGGGCAAAGTAGACCTGCTCAAAGATGCAGTTGGCGGGCTCTTCGGCTGCAGGCACGCCCTGCTCGGATACCAGGCCCTCGGCGCTGATGCGCAAGATCTCGCCGGGACGGACGTCACGGACGTACTCGGCACCCACGATGTCGAGTGCGCAGGTCTCGGAAGCAACGACCCAGCCGCCGGCGCGCGTGACACGGACGGCGGAGTCGACCGTCGCGGCGCCGTCCTGCGACGGCAGCTGCGAAACGGCTGCGGCATCGGCCTGGTCCAGACCCTCGTCCACCAGCTTGCCCAGCACGAGCGGGCGAATGCCGTGTGGATCGCGAAATGCGTAGAGCGCCTGCTCGTTGATGAGCGTCATGGCGTAGCCGCCGCGCACGAGCTCCATGGTCTTGCGAATACCCTCGCGCAGGTGGCCCGTACGCTGGGTAAAGTAGCCGATAAGCTTGGTCGCGACCTCGGAATCCGAATTGGAGAGGAACGGCACGCCCAGCTCGATCAGCTGACGGCGCAGCTCGTCGGTGTTGACGAGGGTGCCGTTGTGCGCGAGCGCGATAATGACGCTATTGATGGTAGAGAGGTGCGGCTGAGAGGCTTCCCAGCTCTTGGCGCCGGCAGTGCCGTAGCGCACATGACCCACGGCCAGCTGGCCGGAGAGCGTCGACAGGTCGGCGTTGGAGAACACGCGGTCGAGCAGGCCCAGATCTTTGCGGACCATAACCGTGCCGCCGTCACCCACGGCGATTCCAGCCGATTCCTGGCCACGGTGCTGCAGCGCACGCAGGCCAAAGTACGTCAGTCGAGCCACGTCGCGATCGGGCGCCCATACGCCGAAAATGCCACATTCCTCATGCAGCTGGTCGGAGTCCGGATCATACGTCGACATGGTGTTCACCTGTCCCGCGGCACGCTCGGCCGCGCGGATGGTTTCTTGAGACATGGTATCCCCTCAGAGCCTCGTATTTTTGGCGTTACCCGCCTTATTATACGC
Organism: uncultured Collinsella sp.; assembly: GCA_900552395.1. Taxonomy (GTDB): domain Bacteria; phylum Actinomycetota; class Coriobacteriia; order Coriobacteriales; family Coriobacteriaceae; genus Collinsella. Next base: position 6,933 of record URZJ01000004.1, read on the forward strand.
ACGGCGCGACGTGCTCCCCAGCGCATGAGCAGCGCTTTTTAAAAGCCCACCGAGCTAATAATCAGTTTTGTTGCCAAACATTTTATCGGTCTGTCCAGTGCAAGCGCCCGCGCCCCCCAGATGGCCGCCGCGTCCACCGTTGGGGATTACAAAGTTGCAATTGGGACGTTCGTCCTGTCTTTTGGCAGGTCGGCGGCGTATCCTTATAACCTACAACAAAGCGAGAAAGGTTCTGTATGGATCGAAACGAACTCGACCCCAGCGTCCCCAGCGCCACGGAGGTCAAGAAGATCCCCCTCATCATTAAGGTGTACGCCGTCCTGTGCATCCTTTCCGGCGTGGGCACGCTCCCGTCGGTCGCTGCCTTTATGTGGCAGGTCATCACGGCACTTGTTAACGGCAACGCCACCGAAAAGCTCGGCGACAACACGCTCGTCGCAGTCGGCCTTATCGTCGCCGGCATCATGCTCTCTGCGGCAAGTGCCGTCATCCTAATCATCTTTGGCCTGGACCTTATCAAAAACCAGCGCCGCAACGCCGCCCGCCTGTCCTACATCCTTATTGCATTCACCGTCGTCGAGCTTTTGGTCGACGTGATGCTCCAGGGCATCGGGCCCTTCCTGCTGCGTCCCGCGATCCAGCTCGGCATCCTCGTTGCACTTTCGGCAACCGTCGACCCCACGCTTCGTCAGGAGCGCGAACTGCAGCGCCGCCTGCAGGAGATGCTCGACCGCGACGCCGCCGCCGAGGGCATGCTCGGCCGCGATGAAACCGGCGAGGGCTACATCAAGCTCAACTACTTCAACCTGTTCTGGGTGTTCTTTGTCTGCTGCATACTCGGCCTGATCGCCGAGGACATCTGGCACATGACAGTCGACGACCCGGGCGTCTATCAGAACCGCGCCGGCATGCTGTTTGGCCCCTTCAGCCCCATCTACGGATTTGGCGCCGTGCTCATGACCATGGTGCTTAACCGCTTCTACAAAAAGAACCCCATCATCATTTTCCTGGTGAGCGCCCTGCTCGGCGCCAGCTTTGAGGTGTTCGTGGGCTGGTTTATGCAGACCGCGTTTGGCGTGGTCTCGTGGAGCTACTCGCACATAACGCTGTTCGGTTTGCCCGATCCGCTCGTGGTCCTCACGGGCGGACGCACCTGCACGGGCTTCGCCTGCCTGTGGGGCCTGGGCGGCCTCATCTGGATCAAGCTGCTGCTGCCGAGGCTGCTTAAGCTTATCAACAAGATCCCCTGGAAGAGCCGCTACTCGGCCACCGTCATCTTTACCGTTATCATGCTGGTCGACGGCGTCATGACGCTGCAGTCGCTCGACTACTGGTACCAGCGCGTTAACGGCACGGAGCCGGACATTCCCGTCGCACAGTTCTACGGAGAGCACTTCGATAACGAGTACATGGAAAACCGCTTCCAGAGCATGACCATGAGCCCCAAGGATGCGACGCGCGTGTAGCGCTCACCGCGCCCAAAACGCAAAATGCCCGCCGGTATCACACGTACCGGTGGGCATTTTTATAAACGATCCCTCTATCGACGCAAGCCTCTACGCCTCGCGCTCGACCTCACTCACGCATTCGTTCTTGATGGTGCCAACGAGCGCCTGCAGCGCATCGACCACGTGCGGGCGAATGTCCCCGCCGATAAGCACGAGCATGATGTCGTCACCTACGGCAAGCTCGCCGCTTGCCAGCCACACACGCACATAGCCGATACCCGGCATCGCGCGCGTGGCCTCGATAGCAGACCGTACCTTTTCGGCGTCGTAGTCAAAGACCATGCCGCCCACCCTGTGGCCTGGCGCCACGCCATCGGTCTCGACTCCGCGCACCTCGGCCTTGGGCGTCGCGCGCACCACACCGTTATGCGTCAGATACATCCCACAGCCTGCCGCCGAAGCATCGGCCTTGGCCTCGCGCAGCCAAGCATCAATCGAAGGCATCAATTTGCCACTCTCGAGCATCATTTCTCCCTTACCGTCGTCGAGTAGCCAATTTGGGACGGGGCCTTTTTAGCTACTCTCGAACAACTTATTCCTCGACCGGCGTGAGCACCATGACGGCGCGTGTGTTGCTCAGCGACAGCGAACGACAGGTCACAAGCGTTACAACCTTAGTTGCCGAAGCGGCACGATCGGTAGCATCACTCGCCACGGCGGAAGCGCCGTCGAGCATCTCGGACAGGTAGTTCTTGAGTCCGTCGTCGCCCTCAAAATTGGTCGTGCGCGCCTTGGCATACGTGTCCTCGACCACCTTGGTCGCCAGCGGACGCAGCTTATACGTCGCATCGCGCGTGATGTAGTACACAAACTCGATGCTATCGAACGTCGCCTGATCAGTGGTGTCCGAAATCACGTTGAACATCGATCCGTCGTTCATATGGTGGCCGTAGATCGTGGTCTGCTGGTCGACCATTCCCGGCGCGGTGTCATCGCTATCCAGGAAAATGGCACCGGACGCGTTAGCCGTTCCGTCGAACAGCGTGTTGAGGTATTTGGAGTTGTTGTTGGTCTGCACCACGGGATAGTTGATGTTGGTTCCCGGCACGTAAACCCAACCCACAATCTCGGGGTTCGTCTGAGCAAGCGCATCAAAGTCGATAATCGGCACGCCGCTGGCGTCCTTATCGCTTACATATTGCTTCTCGATTTTCTGATACGAATCGCTCGCCTGCTTATAGCCAATCTGGGCATTAATAAAAATAGCGGCGGCGGCGACAATCAGACCGATACCGATGATGATGAGCAGAATGGGAATAATGGAGCGGCGCTTTTTGCGCGGCGGCTCGGTGCAATCCGACGGCGCGGCATGCGATGAAGACCGGGGCGGCTTCTTAGCGGAGCTATAAGACGAAGGACGATATGCGGCCGGCGCGTCCTGTCGACGATGCGTCGCCGGTGTCACGGGGCGCGGCGCGCGCGGCTGCTGAGGAGAGGATGTCCGACCCTGCTGTGCCGCACGGGCAGCACCCGGCTTCGACGGATCGGGAATCTGAGAAGCCTTGAATCGTTTTCCCTGATAATCGGACATGGCTCTCCTTATACTGCGGTGAAACGGCGGAACGCTTAGGCGTCAGCCATCTCCTGCTTCATCTTCTCGATAACCTTGCGGTACTCGGGGTCGCAAGCACCCAGAATCTGTGTGGCATAGATGGCGGCGTTCTTGGCACCGTTGATGGCAACGCAGGCTACGGGCACGCCCGAAGGCATCTGCACCATCGACAGCAGCGAATCCATACCGCCCAGGTCACTCGTCTTCATAGGCACGCCGATAACCGGCAGCGGCGTAAAGGCAGCCACGACACCACCCAGGTGAGCGGCCTTGCCGGCGGCGGCGATAATCACTTTGATACCGCGATCGGCGGCAGTCGAAGCCCACTCGTGGACCTTCGCCGGCGTGCGGTGCGCGCTCGCAATGACGAGCTCATAGGGCACACCCAGTGCCTCGAGCTCGGCGGTGCAGCCTTCCATAACGCCCAGATCGGACTTGGAACCCATGATGATCCCGACAACCGGCTTTTGATCTGCCATAAACATAGACCTCCTGTTGAGAGCGGTGACGCAGCGAATCCGCGACCCTTAACTACTGAGAGTAGTATAGCTGCTCCCGTCCCTGGTATTACACAGACCATACCTTTCCCTCGGGAACTGGGCTTCGCGAAGTTTCCCGAGGGAAAGGCTCAACCGCCACCCTGCGACCTACCGGGGATTGCTATGACGTACGTTGGCTGAGATAAATGAGTTTCCCCTTGCTTCGCAAAGTCGCTCCGATAATAAACCCGGCCCGCCGCGGGGCACCCGGGGACCTACCGGGGGTTGCCATGACGTACGTTGGCTGATTTTGTTTGGAATGAGATGTTGACGGTGGCTGATGGGCACAACTGTCCCGGGTGCATTTCAAGATGCACCTAAATGTCTGTCTTTATCCTTATAGATTGTCCAGGTAGTCGTCGGCATCATAGGTAAGGCTGTAAGCTTTATTCAGGATGCGCACGAGCTCCTGGGCATCGTGCTCGCCGAGCACTGAGAGTTGTTTCGAGAGCGATGCCACACTCTCGGCATTTTTTTTCGCCGCGAAATCACGGCCTTCCTCGGTAATGCTCACCAGCACACGCCGACGATCGTTTGGATCGGTCCTGCGCTGAACGTAACCCTTGCTCTCGAGTGAATCCAAGATATGCGACATGCGCGCACGGGAGAATTTCAGCTTCTTGGCAATCTCGGAGGGAATGACATCACCGTCAATACCCGATAGATACTGTAAAACCGGTGCCTCGCCCACACTGGCGCCGCCGGCAGCACTCAAGGATCCCTTGGCAAGGGAACGTGAGTACACAATCAGTTTTCGAGCGACGTCATCGTAATCCACTGGGGATATTGTCCTTTGCAACTCTAGAAGGGCCATAAAACCGTCATTTGCCGTACATTAGTTAACATTCGCAACAATTATTTATGATACCCCAACGCGGAAGTCTATTGCTCGTCCTTCTTGCGTCGCATAAGCTCCTCAACGTCGACACCCGCGGCCTCGAGCATGCGCTCGACATTCCTTTTGGCGTTGGTCGTGCCAACCTTAAGCACAATCGAAAGCGGAGTGCCCACCACCAGGCACACGATGCCCACGGGGACACCCCAGCCGGGGCCTCCCTGCATACCCCACATCCCCATCAAAAAGCCAATCGCCACGAGCGAATAGCCCAGGCGCAGCCAAACGTTGAGCCGCTGAATAGCATCGGTCTGCATCTTTGCCTCGCGGATCAAGTCGTCGCGCGAAAGGTCGTGTCCATGTTTCTCGTGCATATGGTCCTCCTCGTGCAAAGCGTGCATTATGCGCAAGTGCATCGTTTATCGAATACGTCATCTTTCAAGAGCAATATAGCGGGTGTCGTATAGGCGATGGAGGTCGCTGGCCATATTGCCCTTGAAGGGCGGCGTAAAATCAGAAGGCCGTGCGGTTGAGGCCGCACGGCCTTACAGGGGGTCAAAGGATGATGACTAGTAGCTCAGCGCCGGGTCGAAGAAACCAATAACAACGCCCACGAATGCGATCACAACGAGGATCAGCATCATGACTATGGGGTTGACCTTCTTCTTGGTCATCATGTACCAGCAGAAGATGATGAAGATCATCGGCAGCAGGTGCGGATAGATGCCGTCGAGCGTGTCCTGGAACTTACCGCCGCCGGGCAGCACCAGGTTGGGGCTGCAGGTGATGGAGACCCAAGTTGCGCCCACGGCACCGATGACCATGGTACCGACCATCACGATGGAATCGCGAAGAGCCTTTGCCTTGGGTCCGACCAGTGCCTCGACCGCCTTGCCGCCGAGCTCATAGCCTTGGTTGTAGGCAAAGCGCATGCCAAGGAACATGAGCAGGTTCCACACGACAATATAGAAGATGGCACCGAGCGGAGAGCCGCCGGTCGAGAGACCGAGGGCGATACCGAGCAGGATCGGGATCAGGGTACCGACGATCAGCGAGTCGCCAAGGCCGGCGAGCGGGCCCATGAGGCCGGCGCGGATGCCGTTGATGGCGTCGTCGTCGATGGCCTCGCCGTTTGCGCGAGCCTCCTCGAGGCCGGCGGTGACGCCGACAATCATGGTGCCGATCTGCGGCTCGGTGTTGAAGAACGCGGAGTAGGTCTGGAGGGCCTGCTTCTGCTCCTCGGGCGTGTCGTAGAGCTCCTCGACGATCGGAAGCATGGCGCACAGGTAACCGAAGGTCTGCATGTGCTCCTGCGAGAAGCAAGTCAGGTTGCCATAGGACCAGTTGCGGAACGACTTGGCAAGCGTTTTCTTAGAGAGCTTTTTCTTCTCTGCCATTAGATGTCCTCCTCTTCCTCATCATCTGAGCCCGAGGCGATAGCTGCCTTGGGAGCGTTTGCGAGGTCGATCTTGAGCGAAGCGATCTCATAGTTGATCAGGGCGAAGAAGCAGCCGATGCCGGCAGCGGCGATCAGGTTGCAGCCCATAACAGCGGACAGGGTGAAGCCGAAGAAGAACGTCAGGAAGTCCGTGGGCTTAGAGATGACCTGCTTGAGCAGGATGGCGATACCGACGGTAGGCAGCAGCGAGCCGACGGTAAACAGCGTCTTCATCGCGATGCCGTCCATGGGCATGTAGGTCTTCATGAGGTCGACCATGGCGGTGCCGCCCATGGTGATGATGAACGTCGGGAGGAACGAGCAGACGATGTGACCGATCCAAGGCAGAACGTTGTTGACCAGGTAGAGCTTGTGGAGATCGCCCTTCTCGAGCCACTTCCAGCCCATGCCCTGCCACACCAGGTTGATGGTGGCGGTGCCATAGAAGAGCACAGTGCCGAGCGTGCCGACGGCGGCACCGAGGGATGCGGCCATGCCGGCAGCCTCAGCGGAGGCGGGATCGATGCCCGAGTTCTTGATGGCGAGGATCGCCAGCGGGATACCGATATAGGACACGGCGCGGACGTCGGCGGAGACGGTTCCGCCGGGGGTCACGAGAGCGATGTAGACAACCTGGATGGCAGCGCCGACGAGGATGCCCGTCTGCATATCGCCCATGATGATGCCGACGATGAGGCCGGCGACCAGAGGACGACCCAGAGTGTAGTTGCCGATCGTCGTGCCACCCATGCCAGGCAGTGATGCCAGGCAGGCGAACAGGCCGAACAGCGCGGCTTGGAATGCATTGATTGCCATGCTTTCCCCTTTCTTTATTCCTCAGCCCCTTTCACCAAGGGCTGTAGATACCAAAATGCGGCTGGCGCCTAACTAGAAGCCAAACTGACCGCGGAACTTGGGCCACTCACCGATGGACTTCTCCTTGATAAGGGCGAACTCGACCGTGTAGCCGGCGTTGGTGAGATCCTCGAGCGCCTGGGCCTCTTCCTGCGTGATCGACTGGTTGTTGCCGAGCTTGGTGGTGCCGGGTCGATCGTTGCAGGGACCGACGATGATACGGTCCATGCCGGGCTTAAAGCCAAAATCGACGAGAAGTTCCTTCATGTCGAGCGGGTTCTTGGTGATCAGGAAGTACTTGGTGTCGGACTTGAGAACCTTCTCGGAGACCTCCTTAAAGTGCTCCTTGGTCCACACGAACGTCTTCTTGCCCGAGGCACTCTTGTAGGCCTCCTTGAGCACGGGGTTAGACGCTGCAGCGTCGTTGACGGCGATAAGACCGTCGCAGGGATACTCGAGGGCCCAACGGGTAACGGTCTGTCCATGGATCATACGGTCGTCAATACGGATGAACGAAATCATGCGTTCTCCCTTTCTTTATCACCGGGGGTCTTTCCTCTTAACCCCCGCTCCATCACGAAAATTTGGGCGGATGCGCTGCCTAGATGTCATCGTCCTCGTCGTCGGCGTCATCGGTCGGGACAACGAGCTCGGACATACCGTTCTTGCCCTCCTGCAGCATCATATGCTTGAGGGAATCCAGGTCCATGGTGGCAAGCCCCATCATGGCGGTCATAGCCATGGGCAGATTCATACCGCCGAAGGCAATGGTGTGGGCGAGCAGGCCCTTCTCGGCCAGCGTGTTCATCGCATTGGTGAGCGGCGATCCGCCCAGGATGTCACCAAGCAGGACAACCTCGTCATCGGCGGTAACGGGAGCGAGCATCGCCTTGACGTTCTCGACATACTCGTCAGCGCCCATGCCGTCCACGAGACTCGTCGACAAGATGTTCGGGGCGTCATTGCCGAGCATCTTGAGGACACTGTGCAGTCCGGGAGCGAGCGTTCCGTGACTGACCATTACCAGATACCGCATGCGGTCTCCTCTCGACCTGCCGTGTGTCGCACGGCTTTGCTTTTTGCTGAGATTATTGTTGCGCCGGGGCATGTTCGGTACAAGAAAATAGTTGCGAACGGCAACTATTCATCGGTTAACGGTAGCAACTATTTTTGTGTCTAAATTATTTTTTCTTCTAATTATTTTTAAAATAGCAGGTAGATTGCCTGATAAATGTTTTATGTTCCTTATGCACCATACATACCAGCAAGAATCGGGCCTGGCATCTCCGGTTTGCCGCGCAGTGTCAGACCATGTCACGTACGCCCACGACATGGAGGTACCCCATGGATATGATCTCGTTTCTCGCCTCCGAACCCTTCGATCGCAGCGGTGATACGCCGCTCTATGTCCAACTTAAACATCGAATCGCCCTGCTTATCGCCAGCCAGGCGTTCGACACCAAGACGCCGCTGCCACGCGAGCTCGAAATCTGTGAGCGGCTAGAGTTATCGCGCGCGACCGTGCGCCGTTGCTTCCAAGATCTCGTCATCGAGGGGCGCGTGGTGCGCAAACGTGGGCAGGGCACGTTCATCAAACCCCAAACCTCAGCACCCGGCATCGACCTGGCCCTGAATTTCAGCGCGCGGATGCGCGAAGCGGGACGGGTTCCGAGCTCGCAGATTCTCGCCTTTTCAAGCATACCGGCCGTCCGCGGCATCGCCTCTGGGCTCAAAGTGCCCGAGGGGACACCCGTCTGGGAGATTCGCCGCCTGCGTCTCGCCAACGACAAACCCATGGAGCTCAACTACGTCTATATCCCCGTATCACTTTGCCCCGAGCTCACACGCAAAGACGTGGATGGCTCGCTCTACGCCTACATCGCGGAAAAGACCGGCATCCTGCCCGCAAGCGTCGATGCCGTCTACGAGACGGTCAACCTCGACAAGCATGAGGCGCGCCTTTTGGGACAGAACACCGGTAAGGCGGCGATGCGCATCGTGCGTTCGACCTACGACAAGACGGGAACCCCGTTCGAGGTAGGCGTGCTCATCAGCTGCGACGGTCAGGCAAAGTTGCACGTGCACATCGCCGCCGACAAAACAACCTTCACCGCCACAGCCCAATAAATCCAAAACGCGGGCGCCGTCGTTCAAACGAACGACGGCGCCCACACTCATTTTCTATTCAGCCCTAGTCATCGCACAAAGCCCCTTCGGCAGCACACGGTGCAGCCAAGTCACCGCAGGCCGGGGCGGGAGGCGGTCCTTTCTCTCGGAAAACTTCGCGAAGCCCAGTTTCCGAGAGAAAGTGTCCGGCTGCCGCCCCGGCCGGCCAGGCCAACTACACCGTGTACTGCGGCAGGTCCTGCAGGGCGATGACGTCCATGCCCATGTCGTTGGCGCTGCCGTGACCCTGCTGGTCCTCACGCACCGCCTCGATGGCACTCACGTACGTGTTGGCGGCAGACATCGCGGTCACGCAGGTCACACCGCGTCGCACTGCCTCGGTGCGCAGCAGATAGCCGTCGCCGCGCGAGCCCGGACCGTACGGCGTGTTGATGATCACCGCGATCTTGCCATCGGCGATGAGATCGCCGATGTTGGGGCGCTCGCCGTCGTGCGGGCCGCTGATCTTTTCCACGATCTCGCACGTCACGTTGCCTCCACGCAGCACGCGCGCCGTACCCTCGGTAGAGCAGATGTCAAAGCCCAGGTAGCGCAGGATGCGGGCGACCGAAAGGATGTGGCGCTTGTCGCGGTCGCACACGCTGATGAATACCTTGCCGGCGCTCGGGTCGGGCAGCTTGTAGTCGATCGCCAGCTGCGTCTTGGCGTATGCCTCGGGATAGCTCTTGGCGATGCCCATGACCTCGCCCGTCGACTTCATCTCGGGCCCCAGGATGACGTCGGCGCCCGGGAAACGACCCCAGGGCATGACGGCTTCCTTCATGCAGAACCAGTCCAGCTGACGTTCGTCGCTCGGCAGGCCCAAGCTCGCGATGGAATCGCCTGCCATGATGCGCGCCGCGCACTTGGCCAGCGGCACACCGGTGGCCTTGGAGATAAACGGCACGGTACGGCTGGCGCGCGGGTTGGCCTCGATCACGTAGACGGTCTCGCCCTTGATGGCATATTGCACGTTGACCAGACCGCGGACTCCCAGCGCCATCGCGATGCGGCGCGTGGTCTCGCGGAGCTTCGCCTGCAGGCTCTCGCTAAAGCTGAACGGCGGGATGCAGGTCGCGGAGTCGCCGGAGTGAATACCGGCTTCCTCGATATGCTCCAGGATGCCGCCGATGTAGACCTCCTCGCCGTCGCACAGGGCGTCGACATCGGACTCGATCGCACCCTCCAGGAAGCGGTCCAGATACACCGGGTAGTCGGGGCTAATGCGCGCGGCCTCGGCCATGTAATCGCGCAGATGCTCGGCATCGTAGGCGATCATCATGCCGCGGCCGCCCAGCACGTAGCTCGGACGCACCAGCAGCGGGTAGCCGATGTGCGCAGCCACGGCCTCGGCCTCCTCAAACGAGGTGGCCTGGCCCGCCGGCGGATACATGATGCCCAGCTTGTCGAGCAGGGCGGCAAAGCGCTCGCGGTCCTCGGCAAAGTCGATGGCGTCGGGCTTGGTACCCATGATGTTCACGCCGCTCTCCTCGAGCATGCGCGCCAGCTTAAGCGGGGTCTGACCGCCGAGCGTCACCACGACGCCGTCGGGTCGCTCAACATCGATGACATCCATGACGTCCTCGTAGGTGAGCGGCTCAAAGTACAGGCGATCGGACGTGTCATAGTCGGTCGAGACGGTCTCGGGGTTGCAGTTGACCATGATGGTCTCAAAGCCGCGGGCCGCCAGCGCGTAGCTCGCGTGCACGCAGCAGTAATCGAACTCGATGCCCTGGCCAATGCGGTTGGGGCCGGCGCCCAGGATCATCGCCTTGGGCTTGTCCGCCGGCGTGGTCTCGTCGGGAGCCACGCACTTCTTGGCATCCGGGCTTGTGCGGTAGATGTTCTCGTACGTCTTGTAGTGGTACTCCGTGGCGCTCGAGAACTCCGCAGCGCAGGTATCGACCGTCTTCATGCTGGGAACCACACCCAGGCCCTTGCGGTAGGCGCGCACAAAGCGCTCATCGGAGCCGGTCAGCGCGGCAATCTCGGCATCGCTCGTGCCATACTGCTTGAGCAGACGCATCGCGTCGGCGTCAATGTCCTCCACGCGCAGACCGCGGATGCTCTCCTGAGCCTGCACCATATCGTTGATACGGTTGAGGTACCACGGATCGATACCGCAGATGGCATGGATGCGCGCGACATCCCAGCCACGGCTCAGGGCCTCGACCACAAAGAAAATGCGGTGCTCGGTCGGGGTTGCCACGGCCTGAGCGAGCTCATCGTCGCTCAGCTTGTCGGCACCTTCCTTGCCACCGGCGCAGATGCCCTGGTAACCGTCCTCCAGTGAGCGCATGGCCTTGCCGAAGGCCTCCTCAAAGGTGCGGCCGATCGCCATAATCTCGCCCACGGCCTTCATGCGCGTGGTGAGCGTGGGGTCGGTACCCTTGAACTTCTCGAAGGCGAAGCGCGGCACCTTGACCACGCAGTAGTCAATCGTGGGCTCAAAGCAGGCAGGCGTTGCCTTGGTAATGTCGTTGACGATCTCGTCGAGCGTGTAGCCCACGGCAAGGCGCGCGGCGGCCTTGGCGATGGGGAAACCCGTGGCCTTGGAGGCCAGCGCGGACGAACGGCTCACGCGCGGGTTCATCTCGATGACAATCAGGCGGCCGGTCTGGGGGTTCACGGCAAACTGCACGTTTGATCCGCCGGTCTCGACGCCAATCTTCTCCAGAATGGCGAGCGACGCGACACGCATGCGCTGATACTCAAGGTCGGAGAGCGTCTGCGCCGGCGCCACGGTGATGGAGTCGCCGGTGTGCACGCCCATGGGGTCGAGATTCTCGATGGAGCACACGATGATGCCGTTGCCGGCGTGGTCACGCATGACCTCCATCTCATACTCTTTCCAGCCCTCGATGGACTCCTCGACCAGCACCTCGCGGGCGGGCGAGAGCTCGAGGCCCTGACCCACGATGGAGACGAGCTCCTCGTGGGTGTGAGCGATGCCGCCGCCGGCGCCGCCGAGGGTAAAGCTCGGGCGCAGTACGCAGGGATAGCCCACGCGCTCGGCGATAGCCTCGGCGTCGGCCACGCTGTAGGCGTAGCCCGAGCGCGCGACCTCCAGGCCAATCTCGGCCATGGCCTCGTTAAAGAGCTTGCGGTCCTCGCCGCGCTCGATAGCGGCCAGGTCGCAGCCGATCATCTCGACGCCGTACTTGTCGAGCGTACCGTCCTTTGCCAGCTCGACGGCGGCATTCAGACCGGTCTGGCCGCCCAGCGTAGGCAGCAGCGCGTCCGGGCGCTCCTTTTTGATCACGCGCTCGATAAACTCGGCGGTGATGGGCTCAACATAGGTGCGGTCGGCAAGACCGGGGTCGGTCATGATGGTCGCCGGGTTGGAGTTGGCCAGGATGACCTCAAAGCCATCCTCCTTGAGCACCTTGCAGGCCTGGGCGCCGGAGTAGTCAAACTCACAGGCCTGACCGATAACGATGGGGCCAGAACCAATGACGAGGATGCGCTTGATGTCAGTACGTTTCGGCATTGTTAGTTCTCCTCGGTCGCAGCGTTCTCGGACTCGGCGAAATTCCAGCCGGCGAGGCGGTCCTTCGCGGTGTCGATGTCCAGGTAGTTCTCCTCGCCGTCCATAAGTCGCGTAAAGGCGGTAAAGAGATAGTGGGCATCGGTGGGGCCAGGCGAAGCCTCGGGGTGGTACTGGACCGAGAAGCACGGGGCGTCGAGCAGCTGGATACCCTCGGCGGTGCCGTCGTTGAGGTTCACATGTGTCAGGCGAATGCGACCAAAGCGCTCGTTCATCACGACCGGCGCGACGCCGCGACGCACCCAGGCGCGCAGGTCGCCATCGGCCGCATGCTCGGTTTCGCCGCCGGAAAGCTCCGGAATCAGTTTGCCCAGACTGGGGAACAGCAGGCCAAAGCCGTGGTTTTGCGCGGTGATCTCCACGCGACGGCTCACCAGATTCATAACCGGCTGGTTACCGCCACGGTGACCGAATTTAAGCTTTTCCATTTGGGCGCCGCAGGCCAGGCTGATCATCTGGTGACCGAGGCAAATGCCAAAGACCGGCACCTTGCCGATCAGCTGCTGCACCTGCTCATAGGTCTCCACCACGGCGTCGGGGTCGCCGGGGCCGTTGGACAAAAAGACGCCATCGGGATTCATGTCGAGCACCTCACTCGCGGGCGTATCCCACGGCACGACGGTGAGATCGCAGCCGGCACGGACCAGGCCCTCCAGAATACCGCGCTTCACACCGCAGTCGTAGGCGACCACTTTGTGACGGGCAGGAGCGGCAGCCGCAAGCGCAAAGTCATGCGTGGCAGGCAGGTCGGCGGCCACAAACTCGTGAGGCGCGGGGCAACTTACGGTCTTGACCAGGTTCTCGCCTACCAGCGTGGGCGCAGCGGACAAGCGCTCGGCAAGCTCGTCGACGTCGAAGATCTCGGTCGAGATAATGCCCATCTTGGAACCATTGTCGCGCAGATGGCGCACCAGAGCGCGGGTGTCGATACCCTCGATAGCGACGATGCCGTGAGCGCGCAGGTACTCCGGCACGCTGACGGCCGAGCGCCAGTTAGAAGGCGTGGCGCACATATCGCGAACGATCATGCCGCGCATAGCCGGAGCGCTCGCAGGGCGCACGGCGTCGCCGGGGAAGGCCGACTGGACATCGGTCTCGTCGATACCGTAATTGCCGATCTGCGGATAGGTCATGGTTACAATTTGGCCGGCATAACTCGGGTCGGTCATGACCTCAAAGTAGCCCTCGAGCGAGGTGTTGAAGCAGACTTCGCCGGTCGCGGTGCCCTCGGCGCCGCATGCACGTCCATAAAAAATGGTCCCATCCTCAAGATACAGGATACAGGGACCGCAGGTGCCCTTGCTGGTTTTGGCCAGCATACGCTGGCAAAGCTCGCTGGGCGCGAAGGTGCGGGCGGCAGCGCCCGCGGTATGGTTGTTCGCCATAATTCTCCTTCCCGGTCTCACAGGACCGGCTTAAAGGTGTGTAGTTAGGCCTCGCGGTATTGTAACCGCAAGCATGCCTCATGGCGTTAATTTCATCGAAATGTTTACGAAATGATAATTATGACTTTCTATGCATAATGATTATTTAATCCCCGTCCCAGAAAAATTATCCCGCGTGGGCTTGTGGCTCACGCGGGATAATGGCCTCTTACTTTTGCTTGTCCTGTTCCAGCAGATCGGACGGTGAGCGATCGGGCTTGCCGCCGCGGAAAATCTCGCGGCCATGCAGACGATGCTCCAGGTCACGTTCGGCCTTTTCCTCGTCAATCTTGGTCTGGCTCACCACCGGGTCCTCGATCAGCGACGAAACCGAGTTCACCTGTTTTTGAATGCGCTCGGCAATGGTGTCGTCCATGCTTACGATGCGCATCTTCCAGTCGATACTCGTGGCGTTGGATGAGCTCTTGGTCCACACAAACGTCAAAATGGCGCTCTGATGACCCCGCGCGGGAAACATGCCAAAGAAGGAATCGTGCTGAATGTTGCTATCCTCGTCGATATAGGCGTGAACGTTATACACCACGCGGTCGATCTTATCGTTGAGCAGCGCGTTGGTCGCAAGCGCAGCGGCCTGAATCTGCCCGTTGGACAGCAGCTCGAGCTCGTTGGCAGACGATGTGTCCAACACCGTCACCTCGACCGTGCCCGTACGCTCATCAGCTTCATCGACGGTAAAGTCGAGCGGGAACTGCGTAAAGCCGTTGCCCCACTCAAGGCCGCCCTTCAGCGCCGTCGAAACGGTATCCACCGAAACGCTCTCGGACAGGTTGGCGGTGTTCAGGCGTCGCATCACGCCGTAGCCAATCTGCATGCCCACAATCAGCACCAAGATGCCAATGACCACGGCCATGGCAGTCTTCGTAATGGTATGGCTCACCTGCGAGCCCGAAGGGTCGTCCTCGGACAGCGGGTCGATATGTTTTGCCTGGCTCGCGCGGTCCTCGCTGCGCAGCTGCGCTAGCGCCGCTTTGTCACCGCGCTTGGCCGCAGCCTCCTTCTCACGCATGCGCTCGGTGCGCTTTTTGGCAAGCGTGGGATCCAAGACACCGGATGCATCGATTTCGGAGAATAACTCCGTCACTTCTTCCGGAGTCAAAGGGTTCTTGTCAGCCATAAACTTCCTGTCATATCAATCAGTCGAGCTCGTGCGCACGCGCACCTTCGAACTGCATTCGATAGTAACGGGCATAAGTGCCGCCACGGGCGAGAAGCTCCTCGTGCGTGCCACGCTCCACAACGCGACCATGCTCAACGGTCGCGATCTCATCGGCATGCTTAATGGTCGAAAGACGGTGGGCGATGATAATCGTGGTGCGGCCGCGTGCCAGCTCTTCGAGCGACTCCTGCACCGCCTCCTCGCTCTCGTTATCCAAAGCACTCGTCGCCTCATCCAAAATAAGGATCTTGGGGTTCTTGAGAAACACGCGCGCGATGGCAACACGCTGCTTCTGTCCGCCCGAAAGACGGCTGCCGCGCTCGCCCACGACCGTGTCATAGCCCTGTGGAAGCGACTCGATAAAGGCATCGATGTTGGCGCGACGGGCGGCCTCGGCGATCTCTTCAGCCGTAGCGCCCGGCTTGCCATAGGCGATGTTCTCGCCAATCGTACCGTCAAATAGATAGACATCCTGCTGCACCAGGCCGATGGCGCGGCGCAGGCTCTGCTGCGTCACATCGCGCACGTCCTGGCCGTCGATGCTAATGGATCCGGTAGCCACGTCATAAAAGCGCGGCAGCAGCGAACAGGTCGTGGACTTGCCGCCGCCCGAAGGGCCAACCAAAGCGATGGTCTGCCCGGGCTTGATGGACAGGTCCATATGGTCGATAACGGGACGCTCGTCGGCATCGCCCTCGCCCAGCTCAACATCCTCGTAGTTAAAGCACACGTCGTGATAAACCACGGCGCCGGCGATCACCTGCAGATCCGTGGCGCCCGGCTTGTCCTGGATATCCGGCGCAGTCGAGAGCACCTCGTCCATGCGCTTAAAGCCGGCAATGGCCTTC
Source organism: uncultured Collinsella sp. (assembly GCA_900552395.1). Taxonomy (GTDB): domain Bacteria; phylum Actinomycetota; class Coriobacteriia; order Coriobacteriales; family Coriobacteriaceae; genus Collinsella. Next base: position 22,822 of record URZJ01000004.1, read on the forward strand.
TGATACGTCTCAGCCGAGTTCACAAGCGTCTCGAGCGGGGTGCAGAACAGCGAAATGTAGAGCGCGAAGGTCGCCATATCGACCGCCTGCAGTTGGCCTTGCGCCACCAGCCAACCGCCCAGCAGCACCACGATCACGTACAACACGCCCGAGAGCAGGCCATACGTCGCAGTGTAGACGCCCATGGCGTGATACATATTCTCCTTGGACGAAAGATAGCGGTCGTTAGAGGCGCGGAACTTGGAACGCTCAGCTTCCTCGTTCGCAAAACTCTTGACCACGCGCATGCCTGCCAGCGAATCCTGCAGCTGAGCATTAATACCGCTGATCTTTTTGCGGTTGTCGCTAAAGACCTCGCGCATGCGCATGTTCTGCCAAAACATGATGACCGCAAAAGCCGCCGTCACCACGGCCATGGCAAGAGCCAGCGCCGGGGCAATAGCAAAGAGGATCACAAACGAGCCGATAATCTCGATGCCGCAGATGATAATCCACTCGGGCACGTGGTGTGCCGCCTCGCAGATATCGAACAGGTCGTTGACCACGCGGCTCATCATGTCACCCGAGCTGTTGCGATCGAAGTACGCAAAGCTAAAGCACTCGTACTGATCGAACAGGTCCTCGCGCATCTTGGACTCCATGCGCGCGCCCATCACGTGGCCCCAGTAACTCACAAAGTAGCGACAGGCACAACGGATGACATACATCAGCACCAAACCTACCGCGATCATACCGAGCGCCTGCATAATGGCAGCATGACCCTGGGTAAACAGCCCACCGGTCAAATTGCGCAGAATAATAGGAAACGCAAGGTCAATGGCGGCAAGCACCAGAGCACAAACAGTATCGGCAACAAAAAGCCCCATCTGGGGCTCGTAATACGAGAGAAACCTTTTAAACATGCAATCCTCGAAGAGAAATAAATAGCGTGAGAAATCCGGTTGAACCGGTCAGGCTGAAAACAAAGCGTCCCAACAAGCATAACGCCGATGTTCTGGCAGCGTCAGCGAAAACGTCCCTAAGCGAGCAAGGTGCCTTGAAAGAGGAGCGACGCGTACTTCGGTACGCGAGCGACGATTGAAAGGCAGATTGCCGCTTAGGGGCGTTTGCAGCGTCGACTCGTTACGCGGTTTGGTAAAACCGCGTAACCTAGAGCTCGGCCCCACCCAAGCGGTGCGCGATGCTATCGCAGGCCAAGGCGCCCACGACGGTCTTGGCGTCTTCGATCTTGCCGTCGAGCACGGCGTCGATCAGCTCGTGCAGCGGCACCAGGTCCCCGTTGACAAACTCGTCATCATCGGGGTTGGGCGCATCAAACTCGAGCTTGGTAGCCAAGTAGATGTGGATGATCTCATCGCAAAAACCGCAGGACGTGACAATCGACGTCAAAAAGCGAATGCGATCAGCCCTAAAGCCCGTCTCCTCATGCAGCTCGCGTTTGGCGCAATCGAGCGGGTCCTCGCCTGGATCGAGCTTGCCGGCGGGAATCTCGACCGTCACGCGGTCGATAGCGGTGCGGTACTGACGCACCAGTACGATCTTGCCGCTCTCGGTCAGCGCTACAACGGCCGCCGCACCCGGATGGCGAACGATATCGCGGGCGCTGCGGCGACCGTTGGGCAGCTCAACCTCAAGACGGTGGACGTCGAGGATCTTGCCCTTCCAGGCGCACTCCTCCGAAAGAATCTTCTCGTGCAGCTCGGCATCGTGCGGGTCGTCGTCGCCCAGCACCAGCGCCGGCTCGTCAGCGACCTCGCCGCCAGGCTCGCCCTCGGCGTGCCCATACATGCGGCTGCCCTCTTCAACGATCTGCGCATCCACGAGCTCTTCGTTCTTCTCGTCCATCCGTCTCATTCCTCTCGGATTTTAGGCATCCCAGGCGTCGCGGCCGCGCAGCGCGCGCAGGCCGATGTCGTGGCGCAGGGTCTTGCCTTCAAAATCAATCTTCTCGCAGGCCTCGTAGGCAAGGTTGCGAGCGTTCTCGAACGTGTCACCCAGAGCGGTTACGGCAAGCACGCGGCCGCCGTTGGTCACGAGCTGGCCATCCACCACGGCGGTGCCCGCGTGGTACACGGTCACGTTCTCCATGGCCTCGGCATCTTCAATACCAGTGATGACCTTGCCCTTCTCGTAGCTGCCGGGATAGCCCGCGCTCGTCAGGACAACGGCCACGGCCCACTCGTCACGCCAGTCGAGCTCAATCTGATCGAGCTCGCAGTTGGCGCAGGCGAGCATGACCTCAACCAGGTCGTTCTTAAGGCGCGGCAGCACGACCTGCGTCTCGGGGTCGCCAAAGCGGGCATTGAACTCCAGCACCTTGGGGCCGGCAGGCGTGAGCATAAAGCCGCCATACAGGCAGCCGCGGTAGTCGATGCCCTCGGCAGCAAGCTCGGCAACGGTCTGCTCCATGACCGCCACCATGGTGGCGTGCTCCTCGTCGGTCACGATGGGCACCGGGCTGTAGACGCCCATGCCGCCGGTGTTGGGTCCCTTGTCGCCCTCGAGGGCGCGCTTGTGGTCCTGCGAGGTGGCCATGGGGCGCACGGTCTTGCCGTCGGTAAAGGCGAGCAGTGAGCACTCGGGACCAACGAGCATCTCCTCGATAACCACGGTGTTGCCGGCATCGCCAAAGGTGCCGCCAAAGCACTCGCGCACGGCCTCCTCGGCCTGCTCAAGTTCGGTCGCCACGATAACGCCCTTGCCCGCGGCAAGGCCGTCGGCCTTCACGACCAGCGGAGCGCCCTGCTCGCGCACGTAGGCGAGAGCCGAAGCCTCGTCGGTAAACGAACCATAGGCTGCCGTCGGAATGCCCGCACGCTCCATGAGCTGCTTGGAGAACAGCTTGGAGCCCTCCATCTGGGCGCCCTCGGCACCCGGGCCAAAGCAGGGAATACCCGCCGCGCGCACGGCGTCGGCCACGCCCGCCACGAGCGGAGCCTCGGGGCCAATTACCACGAGTCCGCATCCGTGGCTCTGCGCAAACGCCGCCACGGCCGCAGGATCGCAGTCGTCGAGAACAACGTTCTCGCCGCAGCTCGCGGTGCCGCCGTTGCCCGGCGCGATGTAGAGCTTGCCGGCGCGCGGTGATGCTGCGAGCTTAGCTGCCAAAGCATGCTCACGGCCGCCGCTGCCCAACAACAGGATGTCGATGGTTTGAGTGTCCGCCTTCAAGGGTGCCTCCTCTATGGATGAATGGCCCGCTCCGCGCGAGCCCTTTGCAAGCAAATATACCCCTCGGCCGCCCGTCCGGGCTGCAAAGGGGTATATCGCAATAACCAAATAGTCCCGATTACTTCCAGAATCGGTTGATGATCTGCTCGCGACCAGCGCCAACGCCAATAAACGTCACGCGGGTGTGTGCCAGATCCTCGATAAACGCCACGTAGTCCTGAGCCTCTTGCGGCAGCTCATCAAAGCTGCGGCAACCGGTGATGTCGCACTTCCAGCCGGGGAGCTCCTCGTAGATGGGCTTGGCATGCTCAAAGCGCACCTGATGGTCGGGCACGCTGGTGTAGCGCTCGCCATCGACGTCGTATGCCACGCACACCTTGATGGTGTCGAAAGCCGAAAGCACGTCAAGCTTGGTCACGGCGATGTCGGTGAGGCCGTTGACGCGCGAGGCATAGTTGGCGATAGGGCCGTCAAACCAGCCGCAACGACGACGGCGACCGGTGGTCACGCCGTACTCATAGCCCTCCTCGGTCAGCGTGTGGCCGGCCTCGGACTCATAGGAAAGCTCGGTGGGCATGGGGCCCGAACCGACGCGGGTGATGTAGGCCTTCATGACGCCCAGCACGCGGTCGACGTTCTTCATGCCCACGCCGGAACCGGTGATGGCGCCGCCGGCGGTGCAGTTAGAAGACGTCACGTACGGATAGGTGCCGTGGTCGATGTCGAGCAGCGTCGCCTGGGCGCCCTCAAACAGCAGGTCCTTGCCCTCATCGATCATGTTGTTGAGCAGCAGGCTCGTCTCGGTGATGTAGGGGCGCAGGCGCTCGGCCATCGGCAGGTACTCGTCGCAAATCTGGTCCACGGTGTAGGTGGGCAGGTTGTAGATGAGCTCGAGCTCAGGGTTCACGCGGGCGAGAGCGGTCTCCAGCTTGTCGCGGAACAGTGCCTCGTCCAGCATGTCCTGCATGCGCAGGCCGATGCGGGCCATCTTGTCCTGATAGCACGGACCGATACCGCGCTTGGTGGTACCGATGTTCTTCTTGCCGAGCTTCTGCTCAAAGGCGCCATCCAGATCGATGTGGTACGGCATGATGACATGCGCGTTGCCGCTAATCTTGAGGTTCTTGGTGGTGATGCCGTCGGCCTCGAACATGTCGATCTCCTCAAGGACAACCTTGGGGTTGACGACGCAGCCGTTACCGATCACCGACACGTGGTCGGAATACATGATGCCGGAGGGCACCTGGTGCAGGCCGTACTTCTTGCCGTTGACGACGATGGTGTGACCGGCGTTGTTGCCGCCCGAGTAGCGCACGACGGCATCGAAGTCGCCGGCGACCAGGTCGCAAATCTTACCCTTGCCCTCATCGCCCCACTGGGCACCGACCAAAACGGTTGACGGCATGTTTACTCCTTACATTCATGGACTGTCTACGCGCCACGCCGGCACGCAGAAGCACAAAACATTCCCAGTATACCCGTGCAACGGGTGCCTGTCCTACTCCTCGGCATGTGCCCCATCAAGCTCATAGAACTTCGTGGATGCCGGCAGGAACATCAGGTCGACGTCGCCGATCGGGCCCGAACGGTTCTTGGCCACGACAATACGCGTAACGCCCTCGTCGGGTCGATCGTCGCGCGAGGCTTCGGCCTCGTCGGCGGAGCGGTCCAAGAACATAACGATATCGGCGTCCTGCTCGATGGAGCCCGATTCACGAAGGTCGGAAAGCTGCGGGCGCTTGCCGGTACGGGATTCGACCTGACGCGAGAGCTGCGACAGCGCGATGAGCGGGATCTTGAGCTCCTTGGCCATGATCTTCAGACCACGCGACATCTCGGAGACCTCGACGGTACGGCTCTCGGAGCGGCGTCCCGGCGGAGGACTCACCAGCTGCAGGTAGTCCAGGATGATGATAGCTTTCTCCTTGTTGTGGAGCATGCGGCGGCTCTTGGCGCGAATCTCGGTCACTGTGGTGCCGGGCGTATCGTCAATCAGAATATCGAGCTTGGACAAGGTCTGCGTGGCCTCGTTGATATTTGCCCACTGCTCGGGGCTAATGCGGCCCATGCGGAAGTCACTGATCGAGATCATGGCGTAGGCGCAAATCAGACGCTGGGCAATTTCCTTGCCCGACATCTCCAGCGAGAAGAAGCCGACGGTATAACCGGCAGCGGCAGCGTTGAGCGCCAGATTCAGGGCGAACGACGTCTTACCCACAGCAGGGCGGGCGCCGATGATGATGAGCTGGCCCTCGCGAAAACCCATGAGCATGCGGTCGAGCGACGGGAAACCCGTGGGCACGCCCGCAGCCTGGCCGCCTGCCTGGCACACTTCCTCGGCCTCGTTATAGGCCTCGACCATAAACTCGGTCAGCGTCTTGTAGCTCGACTTGACCTCGCGCGCCGTGACCTTGAGCAACTTGCTCTCGGCCAGCTCCACGACCTCTTTGGTATCGGTGGGAGCGTTATAGGCCAGCGCGTTGATCTCGTTGGTGGCGCCGATCAGCTCACGCAGCATCGAATCGCGGCGAACGATAGCGGCATGGTGCTGCCAGTTGACGAGCGACAGGGTCTGACCCATCAACTCCAAAATGTAGGCCTCGCCGCCCACGGCATCAAGCTTGTTGATGCTTCGCAGGTAATCGATCAGCGAGATGGAGTCGATGGGAATGCGGCTGTTGTACATATCGACCATCGCGGTATAGATGGTCTTATGAATGGGCCGGTAGAAGTCATCGGGCTGCAGCTCGACCTGGGCCTCTTCGACCACCTCGGGCGATAGCAGCATAGCGGCCAGTACATTGGCCTCTGCATCTTGGTTTTGGGGAAGACCCAACTTGGAGCCGCGGTCCTCAACCGTCAGCCCGGTCTCCCTATCGTCATATGCCATGAGCATCCTCATTCATATCGCTTGCGAGCATCCATAGTATCAGCCACGGTCCCAAAACGCGCCGCGCGCCGCCAATCATCACCGAACCAAACGGATGAACGGTCCTGTATATAGGACTTCGACGCAACGTTCACCATGAAACTCACTCAGCGCAAAAACAAAAGGGCGCCCTGGTTTCCCAGAGCGCCCTTCTTAGAACAAGATTGTTGCGTTGCAGCAAATGCTACTCGGCAGCAGCCTCAGTCTCGACCTCGGCGGTCTCGGCCTCGGCGACCTCAGCGGCCTCCTCGACCTCAGCCTCGGCAGCGAGCTCCTCGGCGGTAACGCCGACGAGAACGACAACCTCGGCCTTGATCTCGCGGTACAGCGAGATGGCAACGGTGTGGGCACCGGCAACCTTGATGGGCTTACCGAGCTCGACGCGCTTGCGGTCGATGTCCATACCGAGCTGAGCCTTGATGGCGTCAGCGATCATAGCGGCGGTAACAGAGCCAAAGAGGATGCCCTCGTCGCCGACCTTGACGTCAACGGTGACCGTCTTGCCCTCGAAGGCAGCCTTGGTCTCGTTGGCGGTAGCCAGACGGACGGCCTCGCGCTTGGCGATGTTGTTGCGACGCTCGTCAAGCTGCTTGAGGTTGCCCTTGGTGGCGGCAACAGCGAGCTTCTTGGGGAACAGGAAGTTCTCAGCGTAACCCTGAGCGACCTCTACGACGTCACCCTCGCCGCCCTTGCCCTTGATCTCATCGAGAAGAATAACCTTCATGATGCGTCTCCCTTCTTAGCCGCGGTCGCGGTTGCCACGAGAGGAAACCACGGGGACGGTGTACGGCAGGAGAGCCATCTCGCGGGCGCGCTTGATGGCGTTGGCGATGTCATGCTGATGCTGCGTGCAAGCGCCAGTGACGCGACGGGGCTTGATCTTGCCACGGTCGGTCATGTACTTACGGAGAAGCTGAGTGTCCTTATAGTCGATGAACTCAGTGTTCTCCTTGCAGAACTGGCAGTACTTACGACGCGGCTGACGTGCAGAAAAATCATTAGCCATGTCAAAATACCTTTCATTTGGCAACTTCGGCGAACCGAAGCCGCCTCTCACTCAAAAATAGGTGAACAACCCTTAGAACGGGATGTCCTCATCGTAGACGTCGACCGCGGGCGGCGTAGCCACCGGTGCGGCAGGACGTGCTGCAGGCGCGGGAGCTGCGGGGGCATAACCGCCCTGATCGTAGCCACCCTGGCCACCACGGGAGCTCATAAACTCGATCTCATCGACGATGACCTCAAGCTTGCTCCGGCGCTGGCCGTCGCGCTCCCAAGAGCTGTAGCGCAGCTTGCCCTCGATCGCGACCTTGTTTCCCTTTGCCAGGAAACGGCTCACGGCCTCGGCGCGGGTGCCGAACATAGTGCAGTCGACAAAGTTGGGATAGTCCTCCCACTCGCCAGTCTGCGCGTTACGGCGACGATCGTTGACGGCGACGCCAAAGGACAGAACCTGGGTTCCGCCGGCGGTGGCGCGCAGCTCGGGATCGCGGGTGAGGTTACCGGTGATGTTCACTCGATTGATGCTCATAACTCACTACTTCCTCTTGGGGCACAAGCCCAGTCCAAAACGACAGTCTTACTCCTGGTCGTCGCGACGGACGATCATGTGGCGGACCACAGCGTCGGTGATGCGCAGGATGCGATCAAGCTCGGCGATCTGGGTAGGATCTGCGTGGAAGTTGATGAGGGTGTAGTCACCATCGGTGAGGTCGTTGATCTCGTAGGCGAGCTTGCGCTTGCCCCAGTCGTCAACGGAGTCGACCTTGCCAGCGCCCTCAGCGATCGTGGTATCGATACGCTTCATAACAGCGAGACGAGTCTCGGGGTCGAGCGACGGGTCAACAAAGAACAGCAGTTCATAAGCCTTCATATTGTCACCTCCTCTGGGCAAATGTGGCTTCAGGTCGTGAAGGTGCGCCTGAAGCAGGAAAAGACTTGGTAATAATATCTTTCAACCTCCTAGGCCGCAAGAATATGCAGCTACAACCTCATGACCTCCACATATGCCCATACTCGCCCGACGCTTGCTGTTGGGGTACTGTACGGGCACGCCTGTTTCAATAGT